>CAZJMM010000001.1:0-24021 GCA_964547155.1 uncultured Dehalococcoidaceae bacterium
ATTGCTACCTGGGCGGAGAATATCGCTGTCAAAATCCCGGCTACTTTGGCGGGCGTGGAAGCCACTTCAACTCTGAGCAAGGAAGGTATAAAGGTGAACTTCACTTTGTGCTTCTCCCTGAACCAGGCTGTCCTGGGAGCCATAGCCGGTGCTACCTTCGTCAGCCCTTTCGTGGGCAGACTGGACGACATCGGGCATGACGGCATGGCTTTGGTCCGGGAGATGGTGGAGGTATTTAAGAAATATGAGTTCAAGACGCAGGTGCTGGCAGCGAGCCTTCGCCACCCCCAGCACTGCGTCCAAGCAGCTAAAGCTGGTGCTGACATCGCCACTGTCCCTTACGAAGTGCTGATGCAGATGGTTCGCCATCCACTGACGGAATTAGGCGTAACTCGCTTTCTTGAGGACTGGAAGAAGGTTATGGGATAAACACGCAGGAGGACACTAAAATGATGAACCTTTCTGAACTGGAGACAAAGACCCGAGACGAACTACTGGAGATAGCCAAGGAGCTGGGAATAACCGGGATAAGCGGGCTCAAGAAACCAGACCTGATGCTACGCTTACTTCAGGCTAAAGCTGAGCAGCAAGGGTACCTGTTTCTTTCCGGTGTTCTGGAAATCCTGGATGAAGGCTACGGCTTTTTGCGCCAGGACAGCCTCCTCCCCGGAGCCAACGATGTCTATATCTCTAACTCCCAGATCCGCCGCTTTGGCTTGAGGAGCGGTGATACCATCTCCGGGCAAGCCCGACCGCCGAAAGAAGGTGAAAAATACCACAGCCTGCTTCGGGTAGAAGCGGTCAACGGGCTTGACCCTGAGACAGCAAAAAGTCGCCCTTATTTCAATGCGCTCACTCCTACTTTCCCCGATAAGCTTTTTAACTTAGAAACCAGCCCACACAACCTGTCCACCCGCCTCATCAATCTGGTAACTCCCATTGGTAGAGGGCAGAGAGGACTTATTGTCTCGCCACCCAAAGCCGGCAAGACCGTCCTTCTAAAGCACATTGCTAACGCCATCACCACCCACTACGGCGATGTCCATCTCATGGTCTGCCTCATTGGTGAGCGTCCCGAGGAAGTGACCGATATGAAACGGTCGGTGAGAGGTGAAGTTATTGCGGCTACTTTTGATGAACCTGTGGAGAACCACACCCGGGTAGCGGAGCTGGCTCTGGAGAGGGCTAAGAGGCTGGTGGAGGTGGGCAGGGATGTGGTCATCCTACTCGATGGTATCACACGGCTCACCCGTTCCTACAACTTGGCTATGCCTCCCAGCGGACGCACCTTATCCGGTGGTATTGATTCAGTAGCCCTTTATCCGCCCAAGCGCTTTTTCGGTGCCGCTCGAAACACTGAAGGAGGCGGTAGCTTAACCATTATCGCCACCTGTCTCGTTGACACTGGCAGCCGTATGGACGACCTCATCTACGAAGAGTTCAAGGGTACTGGCAATATGGAGCTCCACCTTGACCGTAAATTGGCGGAAAAGAGAATCTTCCCAGCTATAGACATCATCCGCTCCGGCACTCGTCGGGAAGACCTCCTCCTGGACGAGGCTACCGTTAAGCAACTGTGGCTCCTCAGGCGCATCGTGTCTATGATTGCTGAAGACTCCAGCAATCCCACTGAAGCCACCGAAAGGGTCTTAGACCGTTTGTCCAAGACCCAGACCAACGCCGAATTCTTAACCACACTCTCTAAGGAAATTTAGATAGCCACTCTCAACTCAAAGAACTTGGCAGAGCACCAAGCTGCCTGTTTCGCTCCTCACAGCTTCGGCTTGCAATGACACTCCTTTCCCCTGTCATTGCGAGGCACTATCTTTTGAGGGCTGTTTTCCGTTATAATATTTAGCAAATTTTTATCACCTCGGAAGTAAGACAAAACAGATGAAAAGGAAAGTCCTGGTTGCCGTAATTGCTCTTTGTTTTGGCTTCCTATTCCCATCTCTGCCTCCATCCGTAGAGGCGGCTACTATCGCCAACCTTGAGCCTGCGTCAGGACCCGTGGGACAACTGGTCAAATTCACCGGCAGTATTAGCTGCGGCGGCAGTTACGAAATTTACTGGGACAATTTCAATAAGGAAAATGTTATTGTCCGGGGTCAAGCCACAGCCTGTAAATATGCTACAGCCCAATTCCGAGTCCCGGAAACTTACAAGGGTAGGCACCGGGTAATTCTGCTAGACCTCGAGAATCAGGAGGAAGCCAGCTACGATTTTAGGGTCATTCCGGAAATCAAGACCCCTGTAGACAAAGGTCCGGTAGGCTCAGTGGTCGTTATATACGGCACTGGCTTCGCCGCTAATGAGGCTGACATCCAAGTAAGCTACGAAGGAACCGCAGTCACCAGCGGGATTACCTCCAACATTAAAGGAACCTGGAGTGGTGTTATTGATATCCCGGAAAGTCCAAAGGGGAAACATTCCATTCAGGCTTCAGGTTCTCTTACCAATGCCAGTGAGGTCAAAAATATTAGCTATGAGGTCACCCCCAAAATGAGTCTTGAGCCAAGCTTCGGTGGCATTGGAGCCGATGTAACCGTTACTGGCACCGGTTTTGCCCCTGATGAGAAAGACATCACAATTACCTTCGACGGCGGGGCTGTCAGGACCGGGATTACGGCTAATAACCTGGGCTCCTTCAACACCACCTTTACCGTACCCAATACCGATAAAAAGGAAAATGTTGTTAACGTATTCGTAAAGAATGACAAGGTTACGGAAGCATCCAATGTCATCTTCACCATCGGTCGTGCGGTGACCCTTCAGCCTACAACTGCCTATGTAGGTGATGAAGTAACCGTCTATGGCAGCGGTTTCGCCCCAAGTGAGAACAATATCAAACTCATGTACGATGATACTGAAATCTCCACAGGCATAACTGCAAACACTAAGGGAGTCTGGACAACCACCTTTACCATCCCCGCCAGCACCGCTGGCAACCACCCGGTTAGTGCTTCCGGAAGCAGCACTCCGGCACAGGAGGTAAAATTTGAATACTTCACCGTCCTGCCTCGCTTGACTCTCAGTCCTGTTTCCGGGGGAGCTGGCACGGCAATAACAGCCACCGGGAGCGGCTTCGGCAAAAGCAAGCTGGTCACCATCATGTATGACAACATCAAGTTGACGCTGGACATCAAAACCGATGCTAAAGGTAACTTTACTGCTGAGTTCAAAGCTCTGGGCGGCACTGGCGAGCAGCACCAAGTCAACGCTACCGATGAGGCTGATAACGAAGCTGCTGCTACTTTTTTCACCGAAACAAACCCGCCATCGGCACCGTCTGCCGTGTTTCCCGCACCCGAAGCTAAAGTTGGTCTCATCGGCAAGCAGGCAGTTGCCTTCCAGTGGTCAGAGGTTACCGACCCCAGTGGTGTCAGCTATGTATTGGAAATAAGCCGTGAGGCTGACTTCAGCAGTCCTATCTTGCAACGGAAGGATTTAGCCGAAAATAACTATACCTTAAATGAGACCGAAGCCCTCGACCAGGGCAGCTATTACTGGCGGGTAAAGGCTATTGACGGCGCTGGCAATGAAAGTGAGTGGACAACAGCCCAACCCTTTACAGTCAGCGGTCTAAAGCTGAACACCTTTCTTATCATTGTCGCTGCCCTCGTCGTGGTAGCTCTTCTCATCATCCTGTGGCGTTTTACACCCCTAATGGGGAGAAAGTGATGAAATGAGGATAGCCATTTTTACCCTGGTCACCTTAACCCTAGTTATGGGTCTATGCTTACCCCTGTCCCATGAAATCCAGGCGGCTTATATCAGTTCTCTGGAGCCAAACCGAGGTCCCGTAGGACAGACAGTCCAGCTCAAGGGAGGTGTTACCTGTGGTAACAACTATCAGGTTTACTGGGACAGTAGTGACACCCAAGCCAACTTGCTGGCTCAAGGCAAATCCGGGGGTGTCTGCACCCTTCTTATTGAGATAAAGATACCGGAAGCCGCCAAGGGAAAGCATCGCGTAATTCTGCGAGACGTGGAGGAAGGTACCGAAGTCTTCTATGATTTCACTATACTTCCAGCGATTACTGCTTCAGCCCTCAGCGGAACTACCGGCACGGCTATTAATATCATTGGCACTGGCTTTAGCGTTAGCGAAGCCAACATCGCCATAACCTATGACGGGGCAACGGCTAAAGGCGATATTACCGCTGATGCTAAGGGAAGATGGAGCACCACTTTCAATATTCCAGAAAGTCCCAAAGGTGAGCGCTCTATACAGGCTTCCGGAGCGGTCACCACAGCCGCTGAGGTCATTCCAATCCTGTTTACTGTTACCCCGAAATTTAATGTCGAGCCAACCCAGGGAGGTACCAGTATGGTGGTAACCGCTGCTGGCACCGGCTTTAGTGCTGAAGAGAAAGACATTAAAATCACCTTTGACGGGCTGCCTATAAAGACCGGGGTCTCTGCTGATATCAATGGCTCCTTTCGCACCACCTTTTCTGTGCCCACAGCAGTTAAGGGTGAGCACATCATTGATGCTTCGGGGGTTGCCACTGCCGCGGCTGAAGTCCCTAACGCTATCTTCATTGTCGGACCTTCTCTCTTCATTCAACCTACCGCCGGGCATGTTGGCGACCAGGTAACCGCCATGGGCAGCGGCTTTACTGCCAATGAAAGTGATATAAGGGTCAACTATGACCGGAGTCAGGTTGTAAGCGGTTACACCGCTGATGCTAATGGTGCCTGGACAGCTACCTTCGCTATCCCTGCGAGCAGCGCCGGTAACCACCCAATTACGGCTGCCGGAGCCATTACCTCGACAGAGACAGTAGTTAGTCCCAGTTTCACCGTCCTGCCTCAGTTAGTCCTCAATCCCACTTCCGGAGAAGTTGGCACCACCGTAGTAGCCACCGGCACTGGCTTTGGTGAGAGTCAGCCAGTGGCTATCAGCTACGACGATATAAAGTTAGCTCTGGACTTAGCCACCGACCCTAACGGCAGTTTTACAGCCACTTTCAAAGCTCCGGCAGCCTTTGGCAGCCAGCATGAGGTCAGCGCTAAAGATAACGCTGGTAACCAGATAGTTGCCTCCTTCACCACTGAAGCCATACCTCCACCCACACCAAGCCCTGTCTCTCCTTCTGCGGATACCAGAATTGGCTTTGTCGGCAAGCAGCTAATCACTTTTAAGTGGTCTGAGGTCACTGACCCCAGTGGCGTTAGCTATGTTTTAGAAATAAGCAATCAGGACGACTTCCAGAGCCCTATCTTGCGCTACAAAGACTTGATTAAGCCTGAGTACACCCTAAGCAAAGTCGAAGCCTTGGACTATGGTAAGTATTACTGGCGGGTGAAAGCTGTAGATGGTAGCGGCAATGAGAGCGATTGGACAGCAACTCAACTCTTCGCCGTCAACCGCCTTAAGACCAACGTCTTCTTCATCATTGTCGGTATCGTTGCCGTCTTAGTCATTCTTATCGTATTGCGCATCATCACCATAAGTCGGCGGGGAGGGTGGTTTGAGGAATAATAAGCAAGGACTTGACAAATATCAAGCGACAGTTATAATGTTATCAATTTGTGTCTTAAGAAAAACAGAAAACCCTCACGGCAGGTATTGCCCAAGCTAAGGTTGAAGTCTGAGCAATAAGTTGTCATGGGGTTCCCGTCATGTCTTATCGCTGAAACTAAGGTCGAAAGTGGGACGATATCTTTGATGGGGTTTCATAAAAGGAGGTAGTGAAATGAAATTAATGGTTATTGGACTGGGACAGTGTGGTTCACGAGTTGCTGATGAGTTCGTCCGGCTTAACCGTAAGGCTGAGATAGAACGGCGGAGCAACATACTTACCGGAGCTTTCGCCGTCAATACTGACCAAGCTGACCTCACCGGGCTGACTTACATAAACTCGGACTATCTTCACCGTATCCTTATTGGCGGGCGCAAGACCTGGGGACACGGTGTTGGTAAAGTAAACGAGATGGGTGCCGAGCTGGCTAAAGAAGACGGCGACAAGGTGATTGATGCTATTAGGACCGCACCCAGATTCTACGAGACCCATTCTTTCCTGCTTATCGCCGGCGGTGCTGGCGGTACTGGCTCTGGAGCTATATCAGTGATTTCCCAGATGCTCAAGGAGCGCTATATCGGCAAGCCGGTCTATGCCCTGGTTGTGCTTCCCTTTGAGCACGAAGAAATGGCAGAAATGAGAAGTGTTTATAATACTGCTACCTGCCTCAAGTCTATACATACTATAGCTGATGGCGTCTTCCTGGCTGACAATCAGCGCTACGTCAGGAAGGATGCCAGCCTGAGCACTAACTTACAAAGAATAAACCGCCAGATTGTGGAACCTTTCTACGATGTACTGTGCGCTGGTGAAGTAACTAAGTTCAAACATGTTGGCGCCAAAACTCTGGACGCAGGCGATATTATCCAATCCGTTGATGGCTGGACGGTAATTGGCGTAGGCAGGACTGAGGTGCCCGCCTTCCGCTTCCCGTGGGAACGAGCGGCGAGTTCCTTCCGTGAGAAAAGCCGTGAGACCTTAAAGGCAATGCAAGCCATGGACGCAGCTCTGAGCGAGCTGTCCTTAAACTGTAACCCTGAAGATGCTGGCAGGGCTCTCTATCTTCTGGCAGCACCACCCCAGGAAATGAATATGGACATTGCTAAAGGCTTGGGCGATTACCTCAGAGAATTAGCCCAAAACGCTGTCATCAGAAGCGGTGACTTCCCTCGTGAACGAGGTGCCATTGATGTCACCATAGTGTTCTCCCAGTTGGCTTTTGTCCAGAAAATAAGGGACTACTACGACCGGGCTTCAGCCTTCGTCCGCAACCAGAGAGAGAGAATTAAAGAGACCACCAGCCGACTCAGAGATATGGAGGATGCGGCTAAAGACCTGCCGACCCTCATCTAAACCCCATCTTACTGCGCTACAATAGCTGTACTGCAAAAGCAAACAGGGCGACCCCCGAGGGGGTCGCCCTGCATTGTTTAAGCGCCGCACTCATCTGACCTCACCTCGTGCTGTCCGAGGTCTGTAGTCTTTGGCTGCCCAGACAAGCAGGGCTAAGCTCATTAGATAGTCATCGTGCCCCTCTGAAGGGTTAACAAAGAAGTTTAAGGTCTGGTTTGGGCGGTAGACTGACTTAGCTCTCTCTAACTGCCTCATGAGTTCCTGGTAGTCCTCTGAGCCGTCCTGTTTATAGAGTTGTAGCCTGGCTGAGTTAATAAAGGCTAACAGCTCAAAGCCTAACTCTGACTTTGACTTCTGGGTAAAGACGAAGGGGGCTACGCGGCTCCCCATAGCTTGTCTCAGGAAAGAGGCTATCGGCTCGCCGATGCCGGTGGCATCCACGACTACTCTGCTAACCCCCCAGGTATCCTTAAGGATGTGGAGCATCTGGTTAAAGACCTCTGAGTGCTTCTTGCCGATCCAAGAATAATGCTCCATTACCTTCAAGCTCGGCTGGATGGGCAAGGCGGTTGAGCGCTGTATAGCCTCCAGCTCGGCGATGGTAATGACAGTGGCATCCCTCGATGGTCTGGTTAATATCAGCTCGTCCACCTGTTCTTCCTCACCAGCTAAGTCAACACCGGCAACGTAAGTCTTACCCTGGTCTGGGGCGTGGCGACGGACGTGCCCGCCGCTCAGCGTGGCGAGTTGAGCTTGGGTAAGGAAACCCCCGCCACCCCGTATGGGCTTCAGGGCATACTGGGTGAGAAAGAGTGGGTGGCTCTCCCCGAGCCTATCCCTTTCGCTTTCGACAAAGGCTAAATAGTTCGGGTTATGCTTTCCGATCTCCTGCCAATCATACCTAAAATGACGCTTGACGCCATCTTTCCTCTCGAGTTCCTGGTTGGTCTGCTTGATTTCCTCAAGCAAGGTAGAATCGTCCCAGGTAGTCCCATAGTGGACGGTGGTGGTGTTGAAAGCTGAAGCCATAGGTCTAAAGTCTTTAGTGTACTTATCCTTGCTGACGTCCTGGCTCTCGTCTATCTCAAGTAGGATGTCCGCTGTATGACCGACAACTGAAGCCTGCTCGTCTGCTGACAGGAAGACGATGGCGGCGTTACCCAGTCTGAGGATATAGCCCAATTCCGGTCGGTAGATACCGGCAAAGCCGAACTCGTCCAGTCTTTCTTTCAGCCTCATCATAGAGATAACGGTCTGGGGCTTAAAGGTAGGACTGCACTTGACAGCATTGCCACCTTTAGCCATGAACATCGTGAGCAAGAGGACTTCGAGGTGAGCTGACAGCTCATTCTTCCCCCCTTGGCGGGCGATTTCCACAGACAAAGTGAGCCCCTTCTTTCCCAGGATGCTTTCCACTACTGCTTTGGCTACTTCCTGCTGGTAAGGTCTTAATTCCATGTCAGTTTCCCATAAGCACCTTAACGCCTAAGGGGACGGCGATCTCAGTGATGACTTTAGTGATAGCTTCTTTAAGGGACTTCTTCTGCTCTTTGGTGATAGTATATCTGGTGCGGACAAGTCGGGCGATGGTGCTGGCAGCTTCAAGATGTAAGTCGACTCTATCGGGGCGGGACTCAATGAGCTCTCGGAGCTTGATGCGGAGGAGGGCGATCTCCTGGTCAATGCCGTCTACTCCCAAGGCTTCTTCAAGCTCAATCTTTTCGGCTTCGTCTAATACCTGGCTGTAGAAGGACGTTTTCTTTTGCGGCGTCTTTTTTGCCATTGTCCTGCTCTAAGACTGCTTCGTGCCTCGCAGTTTCAGCTTTCACCAAGCCTAAGACGAGGACATGGGCTGCCAGCTCCCAGTTCTGTCTCTCTATGGCTAATTTCAGCAGTTTCACATATTTATTATAGGACAAGTGTTCTATTAAGTCCAGCCGATTTTGTCCATGCTCGCAATGACAATAGGGAGGCTGGCAATGGTGCTCAAAGGGGCTCGTAAATACCATAGGAAGACAAGCAAGCTCTTGAAATAGAGGAAGGAAGGGGTTACTATAGGGAGGACTGAGGCAAGAACATGGTTAGAGCTACTTTTGATAAGCATCTTAAGGAGCTCCAGGATGAGATGCTGACTATGGGCAGCATGGCGGAAAAAGCTATTGACCGCTCTCTGGAAGCCTTGAAAAAACGAGATTTGGCCCTTGCCCGTCAAATAATAAACGATGACACCGCAATAGATATGAAGCGCTTTGAAATAGAAGAAAGGGGCATTGAGCTCATCGCCTCCCAGCAGCCAGCAGCCAAGGACCTAAGGGTTATCATGGTCATCCTCAATGCTATCACCGAGATGGAACAGATGGCTGACCACGCTGAAGGTATTGCGAAAATAACTTTGCTCCTTGGCGACGAGCCCCCACTAAAACCCCTTGTTGACATCCCGCGTATGGCAACTAAGGCTGCTTCCATGCTCCATCGCAGCCTGACGGCTCTTATTGAACAAGACATAGCTGCCGCCAAAGAAATCAGTGCCGAAGACGATGAAGTAGACAATCTCTATGACCAGGTCTATCGGGAGCTTCTTATCTTTATGCTTCAAGACCCAAAGACTATCACTCGGGCTACTTACCTCCTCTGGGTAGCTCACAATCTGGAACGGATTGCTGACCGGGTCACCAACATCTGCGAACGCATTGTCTTCCTCGTTAACGGCAAGTACGAAGACCTGAACATCTCAAAGTATTAATTAAGCCGCTCAAAGCTGACACCACAAAATAGAAGCGATAGTGTATTTCTCATTCAGCTTGAAATTGGCGTTGGAAAAAAGCGGATATTTTCTCAGCCAGTTCTCTCTCCAGTCCCCACCAGAAATGGTCAGCCCCGGAGACAAGCTCTAGTTCCTTTGGTTCAGATAGTTCCCGGTAGAAAAGCTCTATCTGCTGGGGCAAAGCTATGAAATCGCTATCACCCCAGATAAAGAATTTGGGCTTGGTAGAGCTTTTTAGTTGAGGAAATTCCGAGTCTGCCAATGGTAGGGAAACAAACGCCATTGTCTTAACACGCTCGTCTCTAACAGAAATAGGAAGAGCTACAGCGGCACCAAAGGAATAACCAGCTACCCCTATCTTTGTGGTGTCAACTTTCGATTGTGAGCTGAGCCAGTCCAGAGCTGCGGCTACATCAGTTTGTTCTTCAACTCCACCCCCAAATCCGCCCTCACTCCTACCTACCCCACGGAAATTAAACCTGAAGGCGATAATTGACCGATTGACCAAAGCTTGAGCCAAAGCCCGGATAACATTATTATCCATAGAACCACCGTGAAGAGAGTGAGGATGACATAAAACCACCGCTGGTAAGGGTTCCTCGCCTTCAGGTAAATGCCAGACTCCTTCGAGGCTAAGGCTTTTACAGAAAAAGACAATTCGTTCCTGTTTCAGGTTTTCTTTCCTTCTTTATCTTTGTCTCCCCACCAGCTTTTTAGTCTGGCACCAACTTCCTTTTCATAGCCCTGCTCTCCAGGGAAATAATAGCGCTTGTTTGCCATAGAGGGCGGCAAGTATTTCTGTTCCACAAAATGTTCCGGATAGTCATGAGCGTACTTGTAGTCTTTCCCATACCCCAGCCCGCTCATTAGCGGAGTCACAGGATTGCGCAAATGGAGAGGCACTGGTTCGTTTTGGCTCTTGGCTACATCTTCCTGTACCTGGGAATAGGCTCTGTAAACCGAGTTACTCTTGGGAGCCGTAGCTAAATAAGTTACTGCTTCAGCCAAAGCCAGGTTGCCTTCCGGCATACCTACAAAATGGACGGCTTGCTGAGCTGCTACCGCTATCACCAAGGCTTGAGGGTCAGCCATCCCCACGTCTTCAGAGGCAAAGCGCACCAGCCTCCGGGCAATATACAGCGGGTCTTCACCCGCTTCCAGCATCCGCCCCAACCAGTATAAAGCCGCATCCGGGTCAGAGCCCCGTAATGACTTATGCAAGGCGGAAATCAGTTCATAATGCTGGTCACCACTCTTATCATAAAGTAAGGCCCGATGCTGCAGTGCTTCTTCAATAGTGCTCAACCTAAGCCGGCGTCGACCTTCCTCGTCAGGCGGCGTTGCCCAGGTTGCCATCTCCAGAGCATTAAGAGCAATCCGAGCATCACCATTAGATATGATGATGAGGTGCCCCAGAGCTTCTTCGTCTATTTCCACTTTAAGCTTGCCCAAACCTCGCTCTTCATCCTCCAAAGCTCGTCGGATAATGAGCCTCGTCTGCTGTTCACTCAGAGGTTTCAAGGTGAAAACTCGACACCGAGACAGTAATGGCGAAATTACTTCGAAAGAAGGGTTCTCGGTAGTAGCCCCGATAAGAGTTACCACGCCCTTCTCCACATAAGGCAAAACAGCATCCTGCTGGGCTTTGTTGAAGCGATGAATCTCATCAATAAACAGGATTGTCCGCTGTCTGGAGAATTTTAGCCTTTTCCCTGCTTCCTCAATAATGGCACGTAAGTCGGCTACCCCAGCGCTGACAGCGCTTATAGGTTTAAAATGAGCTTTGATGGCGTTAGCCATGATATAAGCCAAAGTAGTCTTGCCACTGCCCGGTGGACCCCATAGAATCATAGAAGGCAACTGGTCGGCATCAATGCATTTCCGGAGCACCCGCCCTTCCCCAACCAAATGCTCCTGCCCCACAAACTCAGCCAAGTTTCGGGGGCGCATCCTCGCCGCTAAGGGAACCGTTTCAGGGACTTCCCAAAAACTTCTCGTCTCCATCTTCCTCCCCTACTCTCCCTTCCCCTCCCTCAAGTAAGCAGCCGCTTTATCATAATAGTTCTTTACTTTCTCTATATAAGTCAGCTCAGACAAAGCCACAATAACCTGGATAGCCGTTTGCTCTCCGCTAAGGTCCCCACCTCTGATTTCGCCGGTATTCGTCAGTTCTCGTAGACGATTCCCCAAAGCCATCGCCATATCAATACTGATCTCTTGAGAAGGTGCTGAAAGCAAATACAGCGCCCTCCCCGACTCCCTGGGGTCACAGTCTACCGATAGTCGGCTCAAGGCTAAATTCAACGCCTCCAAGGCTTTTAATGTTTCGACCCCTTTCTCCCGAAAAGTAGGCAGACGCTTGGAGAAAAACCTGGCAAGCGAAATCCGGACTTTACCCTTACCTATTGCCGTAAAGCCAGAAATGGTCCGTATTATGTCACCTACACCCAGAGTCCTGGCTCCGGCATATTTTGAACCAGAGACTTCACTGGCGCACAACAAGTCATAAAAAGGAGTCAGTATTTCCTGGTTTGCTTGGTACCAGGTCTCGTCTAGCGGCACCCCGTCTCGCTTTAATTTTTCATTGTCCACCAAAAAAACAGCATCGGCAGCCTTATTTACCGATTTAAGACACACAGCGGCGTTATAAGTGCGTTTCGCTGGTGGCTCTTCCGATTCAGCAGGTAGAATGAGCAGGCAATAGATTGGTTTGCCCACATAGCGCTCTTTTAATTTCTGCCCGACTATCGGTACCAAGACAGAGCCAAAATTACCCCAGGCACTGGCTACAACCAGAAAGGCGGCAGTCTCAAAAAATTCGCCTCGCCTGATTGTGGAGAGTATTCGGTCACTCTCCGCCTGGATCGTTTCCATCCCCAATTCGCCAACTGTAGCCGTGCCTTCAGCCCCTTGAGGAAAACTGCCAATGAGGAGGCGATAGAGAAAGTCAGTCTCTCTGGAAACAAGGGCAGCTAAACTATCTCGGTCGTTGCTGACAGCGTAAGCACTAGTAAGTATGCTCACGCCCCGCTCAATCCTTGCCTTCTTATTTAGCTGGGCAAACTGGTCAGCAATTCGGGAGCCACTTTTACCTACCCCGATAACCAGTAACTTCACCTGTATCTTCTCACCTGAAAACGATAGAGCTTGACGGCCTCATCAGGCAGTATCCCAGCTTTAGCTCGACAGATAGCTATCTGCTCGTCCACGGTATCAACCCCTTCCAAGTCGGGAAGGAGAAGCCCTTTTCTAAAGCCAGCCTCCACAATCACCCCATATTTCTTAGAGTCAAGTTGGCTGATGCCCTCCACTGGCTCCGGTTGGGTAAGAACATCTACGCTATACTCCAAGTCCTTTAGCTCAGACTCCTTCACCGGTAAAAAGCGGGGATCTCTTACAGCGGAACTAATAGCATTGGCAACGATTTCTTCAGCCACATTAGCCTGAGTTGGCGCAAAAGTGCCAATGCATCCCCTCAACTGCCCATGCTTCTTGATGGACACAAAAACGCCTGCCCGCTCCTCCATCTCCGGGGTAAGTTCCTTAACCTGAGGTATCCTGCCCGCCTTTACATAGCTTTCTACCGTTTTCTTAGCTAACCTGACCAGAGCATGCATCTAATCCCCTCCCGCCTTCTTTATTATTATGCCAGCATAGCCCACCACACTCCGGTAGTTACCGGAGACATCACCACTTGTCTGGTATCTCACTAATTCCGCCTTTCCTGCCCCTAATTCCTTGCAGGCTGAAATAAGACATACCGCCGGCGCATAGCCACACATAGATATATTTAACTCATCCACTCGCCTCAAAAGTTCGTCTTCATTTAAATTCAGTATGGCTTCTACAGCCTGCCTGTCTTTACGCTGTGCCGATTCTTGTGACTCATAGTGGGTCATATCGCTGCTGGCTACAATCACAACTTCACGCTTTAAGTCCTTAACAGCCTTCGCTATCTCCTTCCCAATCTCTTTGTAAGTAGTACCAAGGGCAGGAGAAAGGATAATAGGTACGAGCTTAACATCCCTTTGGAAATATTGCAGAAAAGGTATCTGAACTTCAATAGAATGCTCCCCCAAGTGGGCAATATAATCATCTTCCAGATATTCAGAACTTCCTAATAGTTTCTTACCAAGCTTTGAGTCTATCTCTATATCACCCAGAGGTGTTTTCCAGACGCCTTCAGTCATGACACTGAAAGGTCTCCCATAACCGGTATGGTTGGGTCCTAAGATGACAAAGGTATCCTTAAATCTGATCTTAGAAATAACGGCACCAGTTACAGCGCCCGAGTAAATATAGCCGGCATGAGGGCAAACAGCACCAATCACCTCTTCCTTTAACACTTTCTCATCAACGAAGTCCTGAATCTGCGCCTTTAGCGAAGAAGGTGAACCAGGATAAAATTGTCCAGCTACCACTGGATTTCTGACTCTCATGATTACTATTTTACCTTAACTCTTATATTAAGCTCAGCACCACAAAATTTGCACTTCGACCCGTTAACGCCTACCACTTCAGTATTATAGCCAATCCGGCGGATGTTTAGCTTGCCACAGGAGTAACATACTGTATTTTCACTATTGTGCCCAGGCACATTGCCCAGATAAACAAAACGGAGCCCAGCTTTCTTCCCGATATTATACGCCTTCTCCAGACTCGCTATCGGCGTCGGTGGCAGATGAGTCAAATAATGATGGGGATAAAACCGAGTAATGTGCCATGGCGTCAATTCCCCCAATTCATCGTGAATCCAGCGGGCAATATTCCCTAGTTGCTCTTCATCATCGTTCATGGTTGGGATGATATTAGTTATCACTTCCACATGCATTCCCCATTTCTCCTGAGCCCGCTTGGCTACCTCCAGAATCCCTCGCCAGCGATACACTTTAGCCAGTTTCTGATAAAAACCATCAGAAAAACCCTTCACATCCACCCGCCAGGCATCAAGATAAGGTCCGATAGCATCCTGGGCTTCTGCAGTGAGATAACCATTGGTAACATAAACAGTATAAAGCTCCTCCTTTCTCGCCAGTTTAGCTGAGTCCAAGGTGTACTCAAACCAGATTGCTGGCTCATTATAAGTCCAGGCAATACCACCACACTGATATTGAATAGTCAGCTTTATAGCTTCTTCCGGGGAAATCTTCCGAGAAACCCTTCCTTCATCCTTCGGTTCTTCAACACAGGAAATCTCCCAGTTCTGGCAGTGCTGGCAGTGGAAGTTACACCCCCAACCACCTAAATAGAAGACCAGAGTCCCCGGGAAGAAGTGAAACAAAGGCTTCTTCTCAATAGGATCAACAGCCGCAGAAGAGACTTCAGCGTAATTTAGGAGATAGAGAAGACCGCCCTGGTTACGACGCATACGGCAGACTCCAATTTTGCCCGGATTGATAACACACCGCCACTGACAGACATGACAGCGAACTCTACCTTCTGAAAGCTTCTCGTAAAGCATCGCTTCAAGCATCAGTCAACTCTCACCTTCAAGCCAATTATACCACTCTCCTTCTACCTATTGTAGTCAGGTCAGCGAGGGAGCATGTTTGCTCCGAGCAAAGCGAGGAGTCCTCCTTCTGTCATTGCGAGGAGCGCAGTGACGAAGCAATGTAACTGGACAACACAGCCTAACTTCTCTATAATTCGCTCTCAATTCACCAATAGAAGGGGGACAGAATGATACTGGAATTAAATGAAGGACAGAAAATGCTCCAGAGGAATGTCTGTACATTTCTGGAAAAGGAAATAGTCCCTATTGCTGATGAGTATGACCGCAGGTATCGTCCTTTCACCAAGGATGTGGCTATAGGGCTAATGAAGGAATTAGCTCCTCTCGGCTATATTGGTGCCGCCTTACCTCGAGAATATGGTGGGCAGGGGCTGGACTTCATTTCCTATGGCATCCTCATTGAAGAACTGTCCCGGGCTTACGCCAGTTTGTGTCTGGTAGTCATCCTGCAGAACGAGGCTTTGCTGCCTGTCCTGTATAAAGAAGGCACTCCAGAGCAAAAGCAGAAGTTCATGCCCAAGGTGCTCAATTTGAAGAGCCTTTGTTGTTTAGCTGCCACCGAGCCTGATGTTGGTTCAGGCATCCGAGATATGAAGACCGAGGCTATCCTTCACGGTGACCACTATGTTATCAATGGCACCAAGACCTGGATTAGTAACGGCAATATTGCTGATATGGTCCTTCTCTTCGCTGCCACAGATAGAAGTCAAGGAACAAAGGGGATTACCTGCTTCATTGTAGATAAGGCTGAGTCCCGTTTTACTACCAGAGACCTACCCCATCTGGGGCTCCGCTCCTGCTCCAGTGCCGAGCTTGTCTTTGAAAATTGCCGTGTCCCTAAAGAGAATGTCATTGCTAGGCTCGGGGAAGGCTATCGCTTAGCCATGGGTGGCTTCCTTCAAATCCGCGCCTTAATAGCGGGTATGTCCACCGGCATCGCCCAAGCCGCTGTTGACGCTGCCATCAAGTATGCCCGGGAAAGGAAGCAGTTTGGGCATGCCATCGCCACCTTTCAGCTTGTCCAGGAGTTGATTACAGACATGGTCATTGCTGTAGAGTGTGCTCGCTTTCTCTACTTAAGGGCTTGCTACCTACTTGGCAAAGGAGAGAGCTGCTTCAGAGAGTCCTCCATGGCTAAAGCCTTCGCCACGGAAATGGCTATCGGCGTAACTTCCAAAGCCATCCAAGTCCACGGTTGTTCCGGCGTCTCGGAAGGATACCCGCTGGAGCGTTATTTCCGGGACGCCCGCATGCTTACCTTTGCCGACGGTACTACCGAAATTCAGAAGCTGATTGTTGGTCGGGAAATACTGGGTGTATCAGCTTTCATCTAAAATATAACCGAGGACTAAAATGCTGGTTATTGGCTTAACCGGTAATATTGGCACCGGCAAGACCGCTGTTTCCCAAGTCCTGGCAAAGCTTGGTGCTACCATTATTGACGCTGATAAACTGGGGCACGAGCTTCTTGAGCCATACACCCAGACCTGGAAAGAAGTAGTTGCTACCTTCGGTAGGGACATCCTCAGACCCGATGACAAAATAGACCGTCACAGACTGGGGCACATAGTCTTCAGCACCCCAAAGAGCTTGAAGAAACTTAACCAGATAATGCACCCAAGAATGTACCGGGTGGCTGAGAAAAGAATCAAAGACTTGCGGAAGCAAGGGGCTAAAGTAGTTGTCTTAGAAGCCCCGTTACTGATAGAAGCCGGCTGGACACCTTTAGTAGACCGGGTCTGGGTCACTACTGCCCCTGAGGCAGTAGTCGTCAAGCGCCTCAAAACATACAAAGGTCTGGATGAAGCCCAAATTTTAGCCCGCCTCCAATCTCAGCTCCCTCAGGAAAAAAAGGCAAGACAGGCTGATGTGGTTATTAATACCGACTGCAACCTTTCTGAGCTGGAGGTAAAAGTTAGAAAGCTCTGGCAGGCTTTGAGCAAAGAGCCTTAAATTTGACACTGCGTATGGCTACTGATACAATTTGATGTGCTTTTGCTCAGGAGGTAAAAGATTTACGCAATAATTGAAACCGGTGGCAAGCAATATAAAGTAGCCCCAGGGCAAATGCTGAAGGTGGAGCGCCTTGCCTCGGTTAAGGGAAACACCTTGGAGCTGGACAAGGTCTTCCTTATTGCCAATGGTGAAGACATTACCGTGGGTAACCCGACTATTGACGGAGCCAAGGTAATAGCTACCCGTCTCCGTGAAGAAAAGGGAAACAAGGTTATTGCCTTCAAATATAAGCCCAAAGTACGTTACCAGCGCAAGAGAGGTCACCGTCAGCTCTATACTAAGCTGGAAATTAAGGAGATACTGAGACCTGGAGAAAAACCTAAGGCTAAGCCAAAAGCTGAAGAAAAACCACCTAAACCGAGGCGAAAGAAAGCCGCTGCAGGAGGTAATTAATGGCACATAAAAAAGCAGGTGGCAGCAGCCGCTTAGGACGAGATAGCCAGTCTAAAAGATTGGGCGTGAAGAGATATGCTGGCGAGCAAGTCCATGCCGGCACCATCTTGGTCCGGCAAAGGGGTACCCGCATTTATCCCGGCAACAATGTCGGCATGGGTAAAGACCATACCCTCTTCGCCCTAATTGACGGCGTGGTCAAGTACGAACCTATAAACAATGATAAGAAAAGGGTAAGCGTTTACACCAATAACTAAAATGAAAGAGAAAATTCACCCCAAATACTATACCGATGCCAAGGTAGTTTGCGTCTGCGGGAACATCTTCACCACCGGTTCCACCAAACAGATGCTCAAGGTGGAGGTCTGCAGCAAGTGTCACCCCTTCTTCACGGGTGAACAGAAGATAGTAGACACCGCCGGTAGAGTAGAGCGCTTTAAGAGGCGCTACAAAATAAGTGACTAAAATACTTCACTCCCTTGCCTCACATAATTGAAGCCGAACATCTGGTAAAGAAATTTGGTGCCGTCATTGCTGTAAAGGATGTCAGCTTCCACATGGAGACCGGAGAGGTCTTCGGTTTTCTCGGTCCTAACGGAGCTGGCAAGACTACCACTATTAACATGCTCTGTACCTTAGTTAAGCCCACCTCAGGGCGAGCCTTGGTCTGCGGATACGACGTGGTCAAAGAGCCCAATAAAGTCCGCCATTGCCTGGCTCTGGTTTTCCAGGAACCTACCTTAGATGAAAGAATGACCGCTTTAGATAATCTAAGATTCCATGCCTTCGTCTATAACCTGCCTCCAAAATTAGCCAAACAGCGCATCGAAGAAGTACTCAGGATGGTAGAACTCTGGGAGCGACGGTACAACCTGGTGCGTACTTTTTCCGGAGGGATGAAGCGAAGGCTAGAATTAGCCCGTGGGTTGCTGCATCACCCCCAAGTACTATTCCTGGACGAACCCACTTTGGGGCTTGACCCCCAGACCAGAGTCCGAATGTGGGAATACGTCCATGAACTCAGGCAAAGGGAAAAGATGACCGTCTTCCTGACAACCCACTATATGGACGAAGCCGAGAACGCCGACCGCATTGCCATCATTGATGCCGGTACCATCATCGCCTTGGGTTCTCCAGAAACATTAAAGGAAAAAGTGGGTGGCGACCTCATCTCATTGGAGACAGAGGACGATGATAAAGCTATCCAAGAGTTAGCTCTTAAGTTCAACATCCAAGCTGTAAGGGACAGGAACGGTCTCAAATTTGAGGTAGCCCACGCGAATACCTTCATCCCTCAATTGACTTCAAGCCTGTCCATGCCGGTTCGGAGTCTCAGCCTGCGCCGCCCGACTCTGGAAGATGTCTTTATAAAGCTCACTGGAAAGGATTTGAGAGAGGAAGAGTTGAGTGGTGCTGATGCTCTCCGAGAATGGGCGCGGCGCCACGGTAGAAGAGACAGGCATGGCTGAACTTAGGGGCATCTACATTCTGTGGTATAGAGAGGTGTTAAGACTGAGGCGAGACCGCCCTCGGCTTGTCGCCTCATTGGGGGCTCCATTACTTTTCCTAGTAGTTTTTGGCTTTGGGCTCAGCCGTCCTATGGGCACATTGGTTGCCGGGATTAACTTCACTCAATTCCTCTTCCCCGGTATTATAGGAATGACAGTACTGATGAGCGCCTTGATGTCGGGAATGTCCGTTGTCTGGGAAAGAGAGATGGGGTTTCTTAAGGAAGTACTGGTTTCACCCCTTAGTCGCAGGGCTGTAGTCCTGGGTAAAGCCTTAGGCGGCAGCACTCTGGCTATTTTCCAGGGAGTAGTGTTGCTGATACTATCACCTTTTCTGGAAGTCAAGATTCCTCTCCTATCACTGCTCTGGCTATTGCTTCTATTGTTCCTGATAGCCTTCGCTCTGAGTTCTTTAGGTGTACTCATAGCTTCCCGAACACACACTATGGAAGGGTTCCAGGTAATCATGAACCTGGTAATCATGCCCCTTGTGTTCCTCTCCGGAATTTTCTTTCCCTTGACTGGGCTTCCGGGATGGCTAAGTGTTGTGGTGACTATTAATCCCTTAACTTACGGCGTGGATGCTATCCGGCGCATCATATTAGGTCCGGCAGTCCCTTCCGTAGTCTGGCTCCAGCACCCGGTAGGTCTGGGAGAGGATATTTTAGTGATCGGGCTTCTAACACTGATAGTCACTGGACTGGCTATCTGGTCCTTCTCACGTCAGGAGTAAAGTGATGGTTTTAGCTTTGTCATTGCGAGGAGCATAGTGACAAAGCAATCTCAGGTTTAGTTTTAGAGGTGAATCTAATGGCTCGACCCTTTTACCATGGTGGACAAGCCGTAATTGAAGGGGTAATGATGCGGGGGCAGAAGAATGTGGCTATTGCTGTCCGCCGCCCTAATGGCGAACTGGACGTAGACACCCAGCCTCTACCCAGCATATACAAAGGTCGTCTCCGGCAAATGCCTTTTATCCGCGGCGTTATTATCCTCATTGAAACCTTGATGCTGGGCATAGGGGCACTCCTTCGCTCCGCCCAAGTTGCCGCTGCTGACGAGTCAGAGGCAGAAGCAGAACTATCGCCAGCTATGCTCTGGGGCATGATAGCTGTTGGCGTTGCTTTTGCCGTTGCCCTCTTTTTCCTAGCTCCCTTGTTTCTTACCCGATACCTCTTTGACCCCTATATCAGTTCAGCCCTTGCCAGTAATCTTATTGAAGGCTGCCTCAGGATTGGCATTTTTATTGTTTACCTGAAGCTAATAAGCTTGATACCTGACATAAAGACGGTCTTTGCCTATCACGGTGCTGAGCACAAGGTGGTCAACGCTTATGAAGCTGGCACCCCCCTGGAGTTAGAATCCGTCAGGAGGTACTCTACGGCTCATGCTCGCTGCGGTACCAGCTTCCTGCTAATCGTGCTGGTGATTGCCATCGTTGTCTTCGCTTTTCTCGGTCGTCCAGACCTGTGGTTAAGTATTTTGTCCAGAATAGTCCTCATTCCCGTTATTGCCGCCATTGGTTATGAAATCGTCCGCTTCAGCGCCGCCCATAGCCACAACATCCTAGTTCGGACGCTCCTGACACCGGGGCTGGCTCTACAGGCTATGACAACCAAGGAGCCGAAAGACAGCCAAATAGAGACAGCCTTAGCCGCGTTAAAGAAGGTGATAGAGGCTGATGAGATTGCCACGCCTGTGGCTCGCAATGACTGAGGGGAGCGGGCTACGCCCCGAAGCAATCCCCCCTAGTCAAACTTGAACCCTTTCTTAGTGAAGAGCCTTAAGCAAGCATTCACCACTTCAGGGTCATAGAGGACACCCTTGTTCCGTGAGATTTCTTCGAGAGCTCTATCTACACCCAGGGCCGGACGGTAAGGTCGGTGGGAAGCCATAGCCTCCACCACATCAGCCACTCCCAGAATCTTTCCTTCCAGGCTAATGTCTTTGCCAGAGAGACCATTGGGGTACCCGGAGCCGTCCATCCTCTCATGGTGCTGGAGCACGAAACCACAAATGCGCCAGGGAAAGTCTATCGTCTTTAATATGTCCACACTGGCTTGGGAATGAGCCTTGACCAGACTCATTTCTATCTCGCTCAATTTTCCGGGCTTGCTCAAAATTTCAGCGGGCACATACACTTTGCCAATATCGTGAAGAAGTCCCGCCACACGAATCGCCTCAATTTGCTCTTTAGGAAGCCCAATCTCTTCGGCTATAGCCGAAGCAAGTTTAGCCACCCGCCGCTGATGACCGGCTGTGTAGGGGTCTCTTGTTTCAGACATCGCTGCCACAGCGTCAATTGTTCCTTCCAGCATGTTCCGTGTCCTTTCCAGACTGCGCTCAAGGTCTTTTTGTAGTCTCAAGGTCTTCACCCCTACAGCCAGGTCATTAGTTACTCGTGTTAAGAGTCCCACTTCATCATCTCTGAAGGCATCTTTTGTTCCAGAATAGACACTGAGGACGCCTATCACTTCTCCTTCGTGGATTACGGGCAAAACTATACGGGAGAGGTAACCTCTTTTCAGCGCTTCCTTCACATAACGTCTGTACTTAGGGTCCTTTTCTACGTCCGGGGTGACAACGGACTGACCAGTCGTGACGGCTTCCCCAGAGGGTCCCCCTTTATGCCCAGAATCGTCCCAGGTAACTTTTATCACTGACAGATACCCATCCTCAAACCCGGCGTGAACCACAGGCTTCAACTCACGTCTTTCTTTATCCGCTATCCCTATCCAGGCAAGTTTGATGAACTCCAAGTTTGCAAGCGAATCACAGACTTGCTGGAAAAGTTCAAATTCGTTCCTCACTCTCAACAGGCTCTCGGCAATAATCTTTTCAATCGTTTGCATGGAATACAGCTTACTCAGTCTTGCCTCCGCTTCCTTGCGCTTAGTGATGTCTTCGGCTGTTCCTTCGTAGTAAAGCACTGTACCCTTCGCATCACGGACAACCCGCGCATTTAGCGAGACCCAGATTTTCTTGCCATCCTTGCGATAGAACTGCGCCTCAAATGCCTCCACTTTACTGAACTTTTCGAGTAACTTCGTCAACTTAATGCGGTCTCCGGGTTCCACATAAAGCTGACGCTGGATGTCAGTGACAGTGTTCACAAATTCTTCGGGCGACTCATAGCCATGCATCTGTGCCAGCGCCCTGTTTGCCATGACGAACCTGCCTTCGGGAGTAGCCTGAAAAATACCTTCGACACCATTCACGACGACACTGCGGTATTTCGCCTCGGCTTGCCTCAGTGCCTCCTCAGCCCGCTTGCGCTCAGTAATGTCACGGATAACTGTAAGGAGTAATTTTCTCCCGTTTGATTCAATAGTGCGACCATGTACTTCGGCTGGCATTACGGAGCCGTCTTTCCGTAAGTGGGCTGACTCGAATACGACCTGACCTTTCTCCAGCATCTCCTTGAAATCCGAATCGAGACCAGGGACTCGCTCTGGAGCAATTACTTGATGAAGCTTCATCTTCATAAATTCTTCTCTGCTGTAGCCGTGAGTTCTGCAAGCCGCTTCATTTACGTAAATAAAATTTCCATCAAAGTCGTGTAGGAAAATTGAATCGGTAGCGCCATCCAGAATTTGTGCTCTCAGCTTCAATTCCTCCTCTACCTGTTTGTGCTCGGTGATGTCCCTAGCAAAAACCGAGAGGCCTTTTTGCGAGGGATAAGCGCTGATTTCAAAAAGATAGTGTTTATCCCCGAGCTGGTATTCGTTGATAAAATGCTGGGGGCACTTTGTCCTTAATGCTTCCTGGTACACCTTTTCTGCCTTCCTCGTCATTTCTGTGTCTGGGAAAATATCATAGAGATGTTTCCCCAGAGCATCTTTAGCTGAAATTCCGGTAAGTTCTTCAGACGCCTTATTCCAGTAGGTGTATCTTAAGTCTTTATCAAATGCAAAGAAGATATCTGAGATGCTTTCCGCTAGGTCCCTATAGTTTCTCTCGTTCTCCTGCAGTGACTCCTCCGCTTTCTTACGCTCAGTAATGTCACGAATAAATACAAAGAACCGCCCGCCTCGAACATTCGAATAAATGGTACTGACCTCCACGTTGATTATTCTGCCGTCTTTACATTTATGACGTGTCTCGAAACGGTCATTGCCAGTCCTTATTATCTTCTGGATGCGTTGCGCTATCTCGCCCGGTTTCTCTACTGCCTCAATGTCTTGGATGCTCATATTTAGCAACTCTTCGCGGCTGTAGCCCGTTAAACTGCAGTAAGAATCATTTACATCCAGAAGGTGTCCTTGAGCGTCCCCGAGCCAGAAGCCATCCATGGCTGTACGGATAATAGTTCGGTATTGCTCTTCCTTGGCTTTGTTTTCGGTGATTTCCAAACTGACTTCCACCACACCGATAACTTTTTTCTTGTCATCTCGGACAGGATAGGCTCGTATGAGCCAGGTCCTGCCATCCGGTGCAGTTGACTCACTTTCCTCAGGTTTGCCAGTCTCCCAGGCTTTCTCTACCGGACAGCCAACACATGGCTTCTGGCGCTGGTGAATAACCTCATAGCAGCGGCGCCCTACCAACTGTTCAGGAGTAATACCTACGACCTCAGCCACAACCCTGTTTACCCACAGCATTCGGTGGTGCGTGTCCTGCAAAATAATAGCTTCTGACATACTATCGAAAATAAGCTGTATCTCTGGTAGGATTTGGTTGGTGCGCTCCTCTCGCATACGCCTGAACTGAGTTGGTGAGGTTTCCGATCCAGCTCTGAGTAGGTCATCCTTGACCTTCATCGTCCCACCCTCCAAAACATTCGGTTACTTAGCCCCCTGAGTTTAATTCAATGCACAATACTTTATGCATTTTGTTATGTCTACATCTTATGTTAATCGGGGGTACTTTTGGAAGAGAAATAAAAGGTAATTTAGTACTGAGCAGCGGAGTTACTTTAGTACTATTTTGCTGGTCTAATTGTGGCAG
>CAZJMM010000001.1:24121-28649 GCA_964547155.1 uncultured Dehalococcoidaceae bacterium
AGCCTTACTGGTACGCCTCTTTGGGTTAAATATTCCTTAGCCTGGCGTATAGAATACTTGCCATAATGGAAAATACTTGCCGCAAGCACAGCATCGGCCTTGCCAAGGACAATGGCATCATAAAGGTGCTCTAAATTCCCAGCACCACCACTGGCAATTACTGGTACTTCTACAGCTTCCGAAATAGTCCGCGTTAACTCCAGGTCATAGCCCGTCTGGTGCCCATCACAGTCCATGCTGGTGACCAAGAGTTCCCCCGCTCCCAACCTTACGGCTTCCTTCGCCCATTTATTAGCATCAATGCCAGTAGGCTTACGACCACCGTAAATATAGACCTCCCACTTAGAGCCAGAGTCCAGCCCCAATTTCCCCTCAGACTTCTTTTCTACTTCCAGTCTCTTGGCATCAATGGCAACCACGATACACTGGTTGCCAAATTTAGCCGCTCCGTCAGCAATTAATTGAGGGTTATGCACCGCTGCTGTATTTATAGCTACCTTATCAGCCCCAGCCTCCAAAATCCGCCGCATATCTTCAATGTTCCTCAGCCCTCCCCCCACTGTAAACGGAATAAAGACTACCCGAGATACCTTTTCTACGACATCTACCATAATATCTCGAGCATCCGACGAAGCGGTAATATCCAGAAATACCAACTCGTCAGCGCCTTCATTGCTGTAGAAACTGCCCAGCTCTACCGGGTCACCAGCATCCCGCAACTGGACGAAGCTAATCCCTTTAACTACCCTGCCACCAGTGACATCCAGGCATGGGATTATGCGCTTGGTCAACATTTCAGACCTCCATCACTTAATCTTACGAAAATTTAAGGCATAAGCCAAGAAGCTACCCGACTCTTTAAGAAACTCAAAACCAGCATGATTAGCTTTAGCCTTAACCGACGACCTCAAGTAATAATGAGGGTCGAATACAATTTCACCTACAGATAGTATTCCTCCAGGCACAATCACCCTATTCAGTTCTCTCAAAGCCACTCTTGGCTCTGGAATTTCTCCAAGAACTGTCACCAAGAAGGCCAAATCAAAAACATTATCCTTAAAGGGCAAAGCTAAAGCATTACCTACTACCACCCCCACATTGTCCAAATTATGCCTTCGCATTCTTTCCCTGGTCTTAGCCACCATCTCTGGCTGGATATCCATGCAGTATAGTCTGCCTGAGTCTCCCACTCGTCGGGCTGCTTCCACAGTGAGAAAGCCTGTACCCGAACCCAACTCCAGGACTTTTGTGTTTTTGCCCACCCCTATCCAGCCCATAGTCTTCGCAGCACCGAAAAAACGCTTCCGAAATGGATTCTCTAAAAGCCATCCAATATTAAAGGGGCAAGCAAAGGGAGCTACTTTAGCCAAGACACGCAGCGTAGCCAGACCAACAAAACAAAGGGCTAATATGCCCAATATTAGACTGACCCAGAGCGGCATCACGCCTCCTTACTGACTGTTAGAGCTTCCTTTAGCTTTATATCGCTAGTATAAAGGGCTCTGCCTATAATGACTCCTTCGACTCCCAGGCTTTTGAGCTTTTGGAGATGAGTCAATGAGGAGACTCCTCCTGAGGCAATAATAGGCAAGCCCACCTTTGCCACCAACTCAGCCATAGCATCAAAATTGGGCTCCGTCAATGTTCCATCCCGCTTTATGTCTGTATAAATAAGTCGCCCCACCCCCACACCCTTAAGTTTCCGCGCTAACTCCAAAGCTTTAATCCTGGTCAATTTTTGCCAGCCATGAGTAGCTACATAGCCATCTTTGGCATCAAGACTGACAATTATCGCCTCATCAAACTTGCGGCAGGCTTCTGTGACCATTTCCAAATCGTCTACAGCTACCGTCCCCAAAATTACCCGCGCCACTCCCAGTCCTATCAATTCTCCTATTGTAGCTAACTTCCGGATGCCACCCCCCACCTGGACGTGAATGTTTACATTTTTCACTATGGCTCCGATTAGTTCTTTATTACTCAGTTCCCCCCTTGCCGCCCCATCCAGGTCAACTATATGGAGTCTTGGTGCACCCTGAGACTGCCAACTCAAAGCCACAGCTACAGGGTCTTCTGAGAAAATTGTCTCCTGAGTAAAATCACCCTGATATAGTCGGACACACTTACCCGCTTTCAGGTCAATAGCTGGAATTATTTCCACACTGCACCTGCCTCTACTTTTGCCAATAATACCCTAACCAACTACACTCAAGCAACAAGAAGGAAACGTGAAATAGGAGGAACCGATTTAATTAGAAAATACTATTTGAAATTTCAAGAATTTGCGATACAATATAACAGTTTGCCTGCTGACATCAAATAAAGGAGGTAGATAATGGACTTTGAGTTTTCTGAAGAGCAAAAAATGCTTAAGGAAGCCATTCACGAATTTGCACAAAAGGAAATCGCCCCATTAGTTGAAGAAGCTGAAAAAACAGCAACCTTCCCCCTCCAGCTATTTCCCAAAATGGGTGAGCTTGGGTATCTATGCCCCAGGTATCCCCCTGAATATGGCGGTGCCGGAATGGGCAAAATGGGAGACTGCATTTCTGTTGAAGAAATATCTTATGTTAACGTTGGCATAGCTGCTGGCATCATGGTGACCGGGGGAATTGGCACTTCAGCGATTTATGTACGGGGTAGCGAGGCGCAGAAGCAAAAATATCTGGTACCAGCTATTAAAGGGCAAAAAATAGCTGCTTTTGGGCTTACTGAGCCCAATGCTGGGTCTGACGCTGCCGCTATAGAAACGACCGCCGTTAAGAAAAATGGCAAATATGTCATTAATGGTACCAAGATGTTCATCACTAATGGAAATATTTGCGACTTTGTCTGTGTTGCTGCCTACACTGACAAGAGCAAAGGTGCCGGAAAAGGTGTCAGCTTATTCATTGTCGAGAAGGGCACTCCCGGTTTCAATCGCTCCAAGTTACACAAGTTCTGTTCCCGCCCTGGCGAAACCGCTGAGCTGACTTTTGAAGATTGCACCGTACCGGAAGAAAACCGGATTGGTGAAGAAGGTAAAGGCTTCCCTTACATTATGGAAGTATTGTATGGTGGTAGAATCTCTCACGCTGCCCGGAGTCTCGGCTTGTCTCGGGCTGCTTATGATGCCTCTCTTAAATATGCCCAGGAAAGAGTCCAGTTCGGACAGCCTATCGTCAAATTCCAGACTAATGCTTTCAAATTAGCCCGCATGGCTATGGAGATAGAGGCGGCTCGTTGGCTGATGTATTACGCTGCTTCGCTATATGACCAGAACAAACCACATGTGAAAGAAGCGGCTATGGCTAAACTCTTTGCTGCCGAGGTAGCTGTGCGAGTAACTACAGAAGCTATACAAATTCACGGTGGCTACGGTCTCACGGAAGATTCCGTAGCCCAGCGCTACTTCCGCGATGCCCGGCTGGCAACCATTACCGAAGGAACTTCAGAAATCCAACAACTCGTCATTGCCCGCCAACTGGGCATCCAAGCTTGAAATTCAGAAAATTGCTGTAATTTGATAGCTGATAACAGTAAGGGCAAGAAATAAGGAGGTTTCTAATGTCAGAATGGCATGAGTACCCCGGAGGGGTATACAAAACGAAAGAGGACTTGTACCGAGAGCTGAAGGAAAAACGCGAAAAGATAATGCAAATGGGAGACCCGAAGGTTCTTGAGAAGCGCCGTGAGGCAAAGCAGCTAAACGCTCGGGAAAGGCTTGAATATCTCTTCGATGGCGGTGAGTACACGGAGATAGGGATGCATGTAAAACACCGAACAGTTCATTTCGGGATGGATAAAGCCTGGGTACCGGCTGAAGGGGTTGTCACAGCCTTTGGGAAGGTGAAAGGCAGGTGGGTGGTGAGTTTCTCCGAGGACTTTTCTTCCATGGCTGGAAGCTTTGGTGAATACCACGGCAAAAAAGAAACCTACGCCATTCAGTTCGCTATGGAAAAGGGGTGGCCCGTCATAGGCATAAATGACTCTGGAGGAGCCAGGCTGCACGAGGGAATGGATACCCTCGAAGCTTATGGCTGGCTTTTCAGGATGCAGGACCTTGCTTCGGGTGTAGTACCTCAGATAGCTTTACTGTTAGGTCCATGTCTTGGAGGTCAGGCTTACCACCCCATCATGCAGGATTTTCTCATTCAAGCCAGAAATACGGGTTTCATGGGCATTGCTGGACCAGCCTTTGTCAAAACACAGATTGGGGAGGACATCAGCTTAGAGGAGCTTTCCGGCTGGAAAGCTCATGCTGTCAAGTCAGGACAGACCCATGTCGTAGCCGAAGACGAAAAGGACGCTATAGATAAGGCTAAAGAACTTCTATCTTTCTTTCCATCCAATAACCGGGAAAAACCCCCTCGTATCAAAATAGAAGACCCCCCAGACCGTCTGATTCCCGAGATAGATGATATAGTCCCGGATGAGCCTTTTAAGCCTTTTGACATGAAGAAGGTGATAAAGGCAATAGTGGACGATGGTTACTTCTTTGAAACGCTGGGATTATTTGCAAAGCATTTGATTACCGGATTTGCTCGAT
>CAZJMM010000002.1:0-28143 GCA_964547155.1 uncultured Dehalococcoidaceae bacterium
CACCCCAAATGCTTGCTGACCGAAACCGGCAAACATGCCCGTCGTTGGTACACAGTAGCCTATAAGGATTTCTTCTGGACCTGCTGGTGGTGCTGGAGCACAAGCGCTAAAGATTACAGCGCCAATCGCTGCCACCACCAAAAAGACAATGAATACTTTTTTCAACGCTTATTCCTCCTTTCTTTACTATTGAAGACGGTCAATCAATCGTCGAACTCTTAGTAAATTAGCCCATCTATCACCTCCCTTAAAAGAGTAGTTCGCTTAGATGGTCAAGTTTTTTGAAATCAATCGCTTCAGCTAAGTCAGAATTATACACCTTGGGAAGCTACTGTCAAGAGCCTGAAAAATCTGAATAAAAAAGTTACTTGGATGCCACCACATTGACAATTATGATACAATAATTAACTGACTACCAGCCAGCAAATGAGGAAAAGCCAAAATGGGGGTGGGAATTGACATAGGCAGATTATGCTTCAGATTATACTAAGGAATAAAAGTGGGAATCAGAAGAAGGAGGTTAAAGCGTGAAAAAGTTACTTTTAATCTGTGCCGTGATTGCTGTAGTAACCAGTTTAGTTTTAGTTGGTTGTGCTCCAAAACCGGCACCAGCAGGTGAAATCGTTGTTGGCGTTGTGGCACCACTTACAGGCATGTTTGCTGGGTTTGCTGAAGGCATTCTTTTCGGAATACAAGCTGCTGTCGAGGATATCAACAAGCTGGGTGGAGTAAACGTGGGGGGAACCATGATGAAGATTAAGCTTGTAGTTGTTGATTACGAGAGTGACCCTGCCAAGGCAGGGGCTCTTGCTGAAGACGTAATCCTCCGCAGCAAAGTACAATTCATCGTTCATGGCATTGAGCCACCGCACGTACGCGCCCCTATAGCGGTAAAATGTGAAGCGCACAAGGTGCCCCATGTCACAGGAGTCGGTCCCTTTGAAGCCTGGATGGGTCTGAGGGCAGAGGCGCCAGTGCCATGGACATATACCTGGGCAATCAGTTTTGCCATAGCCACCCCGGCTCCACCGGGAGATTTTCGGCATGGCAAGATTGGCTATAACATGATGGACTCCTGGACTTCTGCCCTCAAGGAAATCGAACCTCTGACCAATAAGAAAGTAGCCGCCCTCGCCTCTGATGAGCCAGACGGCAGAGGTTGGTATCTAGCCTTCAGCCCAGTCTTAAAAGAGATGGGCTGGGAGGTCTATAAGGTGGAGCAGAGATTCGGTTTGGTCCCTCTGGAGACCATCGACTTCTCGCCCCTTATAAAGGAATGGAAAGACGCTGACTGTGAAACACTCTGGGCAAACTGCCCCGCACCCTGGTTTGGAGTATTCTGGAAACAAGCTTATGCTATGGGTTTCAAACCCAAGATGGTGTACGCTACCAGAGCAGGCCTGTTTTATTCCGATGTCTTTGCTTGGGGGCCTGACCTGGTTCATGGCATAAGCAACGAAATGTTCTGGAACCCGGCTATCAAAGACTCTCCGGGCATCGGCGGCACAACCCCCCAATCCTTCGCTGACAGATGGGTAAAAGAGAAAAAACAGCCCTATAGCCAAGTTATGGGGTCCAGCTATGCCGCCGTCCAAGTGCTGATTGATGCCCTTCAAAGAGCTGGCTCTACCGAGCCTGAGAAGGTCAATGCTGCTCTTGCCAAGACCGATTTGATGACAATATATCACCGGGTAGTCTTTGATAAGGACCAGTTCAGCCGTGTGCCGGTTGGTTTTGGCCAGTGGATAAAAGTGGATAAACCGTGGCAATTGGAAAATCCCATAGTTATTTCCCAACATGACTTCATGCCCATTATGGCACCGCTGTTGTTCCCAATTCCATACGAATAGACTCACAGTAGCAGCCTTGTTGCAAAAGCCCCTCTCTTTAAGAGAGGGGCTTTCATAAATGTCATATTGCGATTTATGTTGAACCTAAGTCAAAGAGTTGACATGCCGGCAGTAGACTAATATTATTTAACATTGATTTTGCCTCATTTTAGTTGTCCCAAAAATATGGACGAACCAATACTTTCAATCCAAGGGATAACCAAACGCTTTGGCGGATTAGTTGCTCTCCAGAATGTCAGTTTCGACGTAAAAGCTGGTGAAATTGTTGGTTTGATGGGTCCCAACGGTGCTGGTAAGACAACTCTGTTAAATATCATAGCTGGTGAATACGCGCCTGACTCTGGTGAAATTAGATTTAAGGGACGTAATATAACAAATTGTCCACCCCACGAAGTTTGCCGCCTTGCCATTGCCAGGACTTATCAGATTCCCCAGCCCTTTGTCACTCTATCCGCCCGTGATAATCTCCTGGTTTCGGCAATTTTTGGTAGGAAGCTTACAAAACCAGTGGCTGAGCTCGAAAACAGCAAGATTTTGGATTTGGTGGGTCTTTCAGAGAAGAAAGATTTACCGGCTACTGACCTGCCCACGCTATTGCTCAAAAAACTCGAGTTAGCCAGAGCCTTAGCCCGCGACCCGGAGCTATTATTGGTCGATGAAATAGCCGCAGGCTCCACCGAGGCAGAAATCCCTAAGATACTGGCTACCATTGCAGAAATTCGCAAAATGAGGAAAACCGTAGTTCTCGTAGAGCATGTTATGAAAGTGATGGTTAATGCAGTGGACAGAATTGTAGTGATAGATAAGGGGATGAAAATAGCCGAAGGTGAGCCACAGGCAGTAATGAACGATAGCAAGGTGATTGAAGCTTATTTTGGTGCTTGATAAATAAATCGTGTTTATAGAGGAGGTTTAGTTACAAATGAAAATGGCTCAAGAAGTGCTGTTGGAAGTCAGCAACATAGACGTATTCCATGGTACATTTCAAGCCTTATGGGATGTATCACTGGAAGTAAGACGCGGTGAAATGCTGGCTCTTATTGGCAGCAATACGGCAGGTAAATCCACGCTGCTGGATACAATTTCAGGCTTACTCCGACCCGCCAAAGGGCACATTGAATTTGAAGGCAAAGATATCACCAGATTAGCCCCCTACCAGATAGTCGAGCTCGGAATCACACAAGTCCCTGAGGGTAGAGGTATCTTCCCCGAAATGTCTGTATTAGACAATCTTATCATAGGCTCTTATAGCCGTAAAGCAAGACGAAAGAAAGAAGAAAATCTCAAGATGGTATATGAGCACTTTCCCATATTAGAAAAAAGGAAGAGACAAACTACTAAGACACTTAGCGGTGGAGAGCAACAAATGCTCGTCATTGGGCGTGGTTTAATGGCAGACCCCGAGTTAATGCTTCTCGATGAGATCTCCCTCGGGCTGGCTCCTATAGTTGTCAATGAGTTGTTCAAAGCTTTGATGGAAATTAGACAAAGAGGTATTACTATTCTCTTCGTGGAGCAAAACGTAAGGCGAAGCCTACAGGAAGCAGACAGAGCGTACATATTGGAGAATGGTCGTGTCACTCTCAGTGGCACCGCTGCTGAACTCCAAGAGGAAGAGGAGGTCAAGAAAGCATACTTCGGAATATGAGAATTTCGGGTATGGATGTGTGATAAATGGCAGGTCTTGGTGACATAACTACTCCCCTTGTAATGGGGATCTTACTGGGCGGGTTATATGCTCTCATTGCCTTAGGTCTTTCCCTGGTTTTTGGAGTTATGAGATTGATAAACCTCGCCCACGGCGATTTTGTTATCTTGGGTAGCTATCTTGCTTACGCCTTAATGACCTTCCTGGGAATGGACCCGGTCATAAGCCTGGTTATATGCATACCAGTCATGTTTGCCCTGGGCTTTGGAGTCCAGAGGTATCTCATGAGTCGCGCCTTTGCCATATCAATGGAAGCCCCGTTGATAATTGCCTTTGGTATTGCCCTGATACTCCAAAATACTAACCAGATTATCTGGACACCACTGTCAAGAGGATTAACCACATCTTATTCCCTCGCCAGCTTTAATCTGGGACAGCTTCAATTTCCGCTGTCATATCTACTCGACTTTATTGCTGCTCTGATAGTAATGTTAGCCTTGCGCGAATTCCTTATGAGAACTTACTTAGGAAAAGCGATTACCGCTGCTTCACAAAATAAAAGAGCAGCCCACTTAATGGGTATCAATACTGACCGCGTATATGGCTTTGCCTTCGCTATCGCTATGGTATCTGCTGCTGTAGCCGGCGTTTTCCTGGGGATGACATTTCCCTTCACTCCAGTCTCAGGAGTGTCTTTCCTCATAATTGCTTTTGGTGTGGTGATAATAGGAGGTTTGGGCAGCATGTTAGGAACGTTTATCGGAGGCATTATCCTCGGATTAGTTCAAACGCTTAGCGGGGCATACTTGGGTCCAGCTTATCAGATGCTCATTCTATACGTTATGATTCTTGTAGTATTAGCCATAAGACCTCAAGGTCTATTTGGTCGTTAGAAGAAAATGAAGTTTCGTATTCCTCTGTTAAGGGTAGGACTGATCCCGCTGCTGGTAATAGTAATTCTGCTGGCGCTATTCCCTGTAATAGGAGTACCACATAGCTGGTTACTTTATGTCTTCCTCTTTTTTATCTATCTGGCTATGGCTAATATGTGGAATTTACTTGCGGGGTATTCCGGTCTGCTGTCACTATGTCAGCCTGCATTTCTTGGTTTAGCGGGATATACCTTGGCGATAGGCACCTGGGTTAATATACCATGGTGGGCAGGACTGATAGGCGGCGCTATCGTAGCGGCAATATTTGCTTTCTTGATTTCTATCCCTGTTTTTAGGCTTAGGGGTATATACTTCGCCATTGGCACCCTGGTTGTGCCTGAAGCGCTGAGGATTGCCTTTTATCTATGGAAACCGGTTGGGGGGGAAATACACGGTGCCGGTGCAGGCTATATGATAAAGGGTATCGCAGATGTCTCCATGACGCAAATTTACTGGATGGCTTTCATTATCGGGGTTGCATCGGTTTTCCTCATGAGATTTATTCTCAAATCAAACTTGGGGCTGGGTCTCGCGGCAATCCACGATAATGATAGAGCAGCTGCCAGTTGTGGAGTAAACGTTTTCAGACTTAAGCTGTATACATTCATCATTGGCGCTGTAGTTACAGGATTGGCTGGAGCTGTTTTCTATCTCTACCAAGGTTATATTGAACCATCGGCTACTTTCAACGTGAAGTGGACTATGACACTTTTGTTAGCTACGGTCATAGGTGGCATGCGTACAGAGGAAGGACCTATTATCGGTACTATTATTGTAGTCTTCCTGTATTTCTATCTGGCTCGATATGCTGGCTATAGTCTGCTTATACAGGGTGCAATACTGATTTTCGTCATGTTGGCATCACCACAAGGTATTGTAGGTATAATACGCAATACTGGGTTCTATAGATCACTCTCCCAGTTAGCCAATAGACGATTGGTCAATCTCAGAAACGGGTAAAACAAAACAACATGGTTCATCGTAATTATTCTCCTTGACACACGTATACATTATCTTTACCTTCCCTGCTTCTCTGAATACTGCCAGCTACACCTGTATTGTAATTTCGAATCTGCCGTTATTCCAATAGCTTTTGCAGTCTAAATAAAATATATGAAATTTGGCCCAGCTTTTTCCCTTCCACACTCGTTATTCATCTTCTATACTGGTAAATATCATCAGGACTTTAGGTCTTCAATTTGAGCAAAGAAATCTAATGATTGCGGATTGACCAATGCGTCCCTATTCAGCACGGGCTTGCCATGTATGATGTTTGTAACTGCGCTCTCTACCTTTTTCATATTGAATGTATATGGTATATCAGGTACTTCAATAATTTTAGCAGGGACATGTCGAGGCGAGGCATTATCCCGCAGCATTTTTCTAATCTTGTTCCTCAATTCCTCTGTCAATTGGTATCCAGGAGCCAGCTTAACAAAGAGAATTAGACGCTGGTCTCCCTGCCAGTTTTGCCCAATAACGAGGCTATCAACAATCTCCCCCAGCTTCTCCACCTGATTATATATCTCAGCTGTCCCGATACGCACACCTGAAGGTTTCAGGACTGAATCAGATCTCCCGAGAAAAGTATATCCGCCAGTGTCACTGTGGCGAATAACATAATCGCCGTGACGCCAGACATTCTTGCTAGGATAGAAGTCGAAATATGTTTCGCGGTACTTCTTATTCCCAGGATCATTCCAGAAGTACAGTGGCATGGGGGGAGCGGGAGCTTCACAAACAAGTTCTCCCTCTTTATCAGCAATTGGATTTCCTTTCTCATCATAGACGTTAATCTTCATACCGAGGCCTGGACCCTGTAGCTCACCAGCATAGACCGGTAAATCTGGACTTCCAATTGCAAAGCAGCCGTTTATATCCGTCCCACCGGAGATGGAGTTGAAATGCAGGTCTTTTTTTATTTCTTCATAGACATATTGGAATCCTTCAGCTGAAAGCGGTGAACCCGTCTGGGATATCTGGCGCAATGAAGTTAGATCATACTTCGTACCGGGTTTGGCGCCTTCACTTCGCAGGGTGTTTATGAAGGTTGCACTACAGCCAAAAATGGTGATTCTTTCATCTTGGATCAACTTCCACATTGCATTCACATCAGGGTAAAGAGGATTCCCATCGTAGAGAACAATAGTTGCTCCTGTAGCGAGTGAGCTGAGCAGCCAGTTCCACATCATCCAGCTACATGTTGTTATATAGAAAATAATATCCCCTCGGCGCAAGTCGGAGTGAATAACTAGTTCTTTAAGATGATTGACCAGTATACCGGCTGTACCCTGCACCATACATTTGGGTTTCCCGGTTGTACCAGAAGAAAACATAATATAGAGGGGATGGTCCGATGGCACCTGCTCAAATACCATGTCGGTATCCTTTTGTTTGGAAAGAAACTCATCAAAATATACTGAATGTGAGATATGGCTTATATCTGGCTTCTCGTCCAAATAGGTTGAAATGATTACTTTCTTCAAAGAGGGCATTCTTTTAACTAGTTCAGTTGCATTTGGTATACTTGTAAATGCCTTCCCTTTGTAAAAATACCCGTTAACAGTAAATAATACCTTTGGTTCTATCTGGCTGAAACGATCCAGCGCAGCATCAGGGCCAATATCCGTAGCACACGATGCCCATGTCGCACCAATGCTAGTAGCGGCAAGCATCGCCTCAGCTGTCTCTATCATGTTTGGCATGTAGCCAACGACACGGTCGCCGGGTGAGACGCCTAAATCACGCAACGACCTGGCTAATCTCGCCACAGCGGTATAAAGCTCAGTATATGTTAACGTCGTCCTTTTCTGGGTCTCACCTATAAATATGAATGCTGTTTTGTTATCTCTATAACGAAGGAGGTTCTCAGCAAAATTCAACCGTGCTCCGGGGAACCACGCAGCACCGGGAAATTTTGATAAGTCATCCACAACCATGTCGTACCTTTTGGATGCTTTTATGCCAGTAAATTCCCAAACCGCCGACCAGAAGTCCTGTATGCTTGTTACCGACCAATCATATAGCTCGAAATAGGAATGAAAATCATACCCATATCGTTTATTTACAAAAGCCATGAACTTAGTTGTGTTAGCACTAATCTTTCGTTCTTCTGAGGGTGCCCAAAGCATTTTACTCATGCTGTTTTTCCTTTCTCTTCTGTCTGCGATTCACTGGTTAGGGATTATGTTGAGGATCATGAAAGAGCCCAAGTACCTTGAAATAGAGCAGACTTTTACCAAGAAATCTTAATCAGGACTGGAGAGATTTTATTTAAACATTTTGTTAAAGTCAACTGTCTACACGAGTTCTACCAAAAGTGGTAGTTATGTTGTAGAATAAGCATGAATAACACTGAACCAAGAATTCATTTTCATAAAGAGGAGGTTTAGGCATGAGATTTATTGACCCTCATCTTCACACAGATATGATAGATGACATAAACCTTGAAAAACTGGCTATGGCAGGTATGGAGGCAGCGGTCATCCCATCCCCACACATGTTAAAAGGGCTATTCACGGCAGAGACAGTTCTCCAACTATGGAGGAGATTATTAGACTTCGAAATCAAGAGCCTTAAGTCCATGTGTGTAGAGGGGTATGTGGCGCTAAGCATACCATTTTATGGGTTGACTCCAGAAGCTGTTGAGGAATGTCTCGAACAGCTTCCTAAATACCTTAAAAACGAACGAGTAGTAGGTATGGGTGAGATAGGTCTTGACGTTGGTATCGAAGATGAAGCGAAGCTTTTCAGAGCTCAACTGAGGCTTGCTAAGGCTCATAATCTCCCCATAATAGTGCATTCTCCCATTCGGCTAGCGCCTCAAGCACCTACGGTAATAAAGCAAATAGTAAATGTTATAAATGAAGAAAAGTTTCCCTTAGACAGGGTGATTCTGGACCATACTGGAGAGAGTACGTTTGATTATCGTGTCAATACGGGTGCTATGGTTGGACTAAGCGTATGTCACGATAAAATGCCTCCTGAGATTGCTGCGCAATATGTGTTTAAAAACCTAGATAAGCGAAACAAGTTGGTTATCAACTCCGAACTCGGATATGGAAATGATGGTTATTTCTCAATTCCAAGAGTAATCTTAGCCATGAGAATACTGGGGCTAAAAAGAGAGGAGATAGAGAAAGTTATTTTTGAAAACCCGAAGAAATTCTTTAATCTGCCAATTGATTAGATTTGGGACCAATTCGATTGTAATCACTGAGAATCAAGAGGATTTTACTGATCTTTATTAGTCCAACTTAGCAAGCGTAGAATAATTGATGTAGAAAGTGATAGGGAACTGATACTCGAAAGTTTCAGTCCCCTGTTTTCCTACTGGTTAGTCACCGCTAAGTTACAAATTTATCGCTTAGATTGTATGTCCATCCGATAGTCGCTATTTTCTGTATTTGCTCCTCCTCTTTTTTTCAAGTTCGCGGAGTAGACTTTCCATTTTTTTCTCATCCTCCGCCATTCTTTCCCGAAAGTCTAGGCCAACTTTGGTATGGTCTTCTCTATCCATAATCACCCACAGAGGGAAGGGTTCTGCTGGTGGGTACCCCGGAAAACACTCCTTGTCCACTATATTTCTTAAGGCAGTCACCTATGAGGTCCTTACCTGGCTTCACGTTTTTGGGAAGTTCTTTCTTGTGACCGACAACGATGGAGATACTCCTGTTTTTATCGTATTCACCTGATGCCTTAAGTTTCTCCATATTGAGAGCAAGCAAACCCTGGCAACTACTGCAACTACCTTCCAGATAGAAATCATATTCAGGCCACGCATCAAATCCTTCCAGGTACGGTAACTACAGCTTCTTGAATACCTCCTTTATAGATTTACCACGGACTTCAAAATCGATTTCTCTTCGTAATTACCAAGACCCAAATTTTGTTCACCGATTATATCACAATCTTTTTTCTTATAAGATGCCTGAATTCAAAGACCCTCTAGAGCTGTAGTTATTAAATTAGCTTCAGTCAAAATTGTACACTCAAGTCTCGACTGTTGACATCACATTGATAAGTCGTTTATCATTCAAGTCAGAAAGGAGGAGCAAGATTTATAGGAAGGTTTTAGTTCCATTAGACGGGTCCAAACTGGCGGAGTGCATTCTTCCCCACGTGGAGGAACTGGCAACACACAACATGGTCGAGGAAGTCATCTTGGTTAGTGTCACAGAACGCATCCCGGGCTATAGAGCATGGGCGGACTACAGCCAGCCGCAGGAGGAACGGTTAGCACCTGAAGCTGTGGGTAAGTTAGAAAGACAGGCTCAAAAATATCTTAACAGGATAGCAAAAGGATTGGAAACTAAAACTAAAGGGATTAAGATACTAACAGAGGTGCTCTTGGGTAATCCTGCTGAAGAGATTGCATTCTATGCAGAAACCAAAGGTTGTGACCTTATTGTTATGGCAAGCCATGGTCGTTCTGGCATAAGCAAATGGGCTCACGGAAGTGTTGCCGATAAAGTACTGAGATCCAGTCGTATCCCAATCCTCATGGTTCGGGCGCCAGGCTGCATAGCTGGGATTTGATTCTAAAGCTTCATTGTATGAACAGCCTTGAAGGCTATTGCCAAATGATGGCAGTTTGCGTTATTTCTTCGTCAGGTTCCATCTAGTAGTTGACCTTGTCTTTCCCCTTCAACCCAAGAATGCTCCTGGCTTCGTCAGGGGTAGCAATTTCTCTCCCCAGTTCCCTGGCAATTCTAACCACTTTTTCTACCAGTTCAGCGTTACTCTTAGCCAATACCCCTTTGCTGACGTAGATATTATCTTCCAGCCCTACCCTAGCATGTCCACCCATCATAATCGATAGGGTCGCCAGGTTGAACTCGGCGGGATAACCAGCGCCAATGACCGACCACTTGTAGTTTTCCGGCCCGAACAATCGGTCACTGGTCTGCTTCATATACATGATATTTTCTAAATCGGCACCAATCGCCCCCAGAATTCCGGTGACAAATTGCACCCAGATGGGGAACTGCACAAGCTTTCTCCTGACACAGTACTGTATGTTGTACAGGTGCCCCACATCATATGCTTCATGTTCAGGTTTGGTGTTATTCTCATTCATGGTCTTGCAGAAGTGTTCAATATCACCAAAAGTATTGCGGAAGATAAAATCTATAGTGCTGGTGGCAAATTCTTTCTCCCAAGGATATTTGTAGTCTGAGTCCTTATACCTCTCTGCTATTGGATGAATCGAGAAGTTGATTGAGCCCATGTTAAATGTTGCCAACTCCGGTTTAAGAGCCGGGACAACCCTTATCCTTTCCGCCGCCGTCATTTCCATCGTACCGCCGGTGGTTACGCAGACAATAACATTGCTTTTTGACTTGATGAGGGTGGCAATCTCTCGGTAGACCGCTGGGTCAGTAGTTGGTTTGCCGGTCTGTGGGTCTCTACCATGGACGTGCACCGAAGCCGCGCCGGCATTGGCGCACCTTACCGCATCATCGGCGATTTGTTGCGGTGTAAGCGGTAGATAAGGTGTCTGCGTTGGTAGGGTGATATTACCAGTCAAAGCAGCTGTTATGATGAGTTTTTCCATCTATGTATTCCTCCTTACATTGTTGATTATTAGCATACGTTCTGTAGTATAGCTATACATCATGAGTTAATAGTGTCAGTTATGGATTTGCCTTCCCTCAAATTTGTTGGCTCTGTTGTCTTTGCGAATAATCAATAAGGTATTTCGTAAGCCTTTCTCTAGTGCGTTTTATGCTTTCTGGTGTCCAGTTGTCATAAAAACCTTTTCCAGATTTGAACCCAAGTTCACCTTTCTTTACCTTGTCCTTTAAAAGTGGTGAGGGGTTTGGAGAAGTCTCTAAATCCTTCAAAACGGTATTGTGGATCGCTAGAACTAAATCTAGCCCAGCCATATCGGCATTCTCAATTGGCCCCAGAACCGCAATCCGGATACCGAAACTTTGCTTAATAGCATCGTCAACAGTAGCTGCATCAGCAATGCCTTTTTCTACAATTGAGATAGCCTCTCGCCACAGGGCATGCTGGAGGCGGTTAGCCACAAATCCTGGAACATCCTTTAAGCACCTGATGGGATATTTCCCGGCCTTTTTCATGAATTGATAGGTTATTTCCATTGTCTCATTAGAAGTATCCTTTCCCTTTACCACTTCAACCAGGGGGATAAGATATGGTGGAAACCAAAAGTGTGTTCCAAGGATTCTGTCCCTATTCTTGGCTTTAGACGCTATCGCGGTTATACTGATTACCGATGTATTTGTGGCCAGAATAACATCCTTAGGGCACATCTGGTCTAATTCCTTAAATAAGTCTTGTTTTACTTTTAGATTTTCGGCCACTGATTCGATAATAATCGGAGCCTTCGCAATCACTTCGTCTAAGTTCCTGGTTATTTTAATCCTGCTTATAATCCTTTGTATTTCATCCTCTGCGCCCGCTTGTCCTTGCAGCAAGGTGGGGAGATTTGACTTGATACTTTCCACGGCTTTGTCCAGAGTTTGCTGAGTCCGGGAGTATAAAGAGACCTGATAACCAGCCTTGGCAAAATGCAGTGCCAGTCCGTGCCCTATCATGCCCGCTCCCAGCAAAGCAACGTGATTGATCTCTTCAACTTTCATAAGATGCTCCCCCTTTCGCTATTTTTTGATCTGTACTACGTATCCCTGGAAATTACAGATATCCTGTTAAGCGGTATAAGACTCTCTGAGGTGGCGCAGCGGCACCGGTGCAGATAAACGGCTTGCCGTCCTCACGGTTGTTCCGAGTTCCATGCCTAGTCAGGCACGGTGTATAAATGATGTCTCCTTCCCTTACTTTATGCCGGGAGTCTCCCAGGAAAACCTCCCCTTTCCCCTTAACAACCTCAGCAATATCTTCGGAAATGGGGTGGGCATCATAAAGGCACCTCTTTGCACTCGGCACGATTCCTAATGGGGTAATAAGTAACAGGGCCACTCAGGACCAAGCTGATTCACTTAATAGTTAACAATTACCAGCATAGTTACGGGCTTATTGGTCTTGTTGATGACCTCTCTCCCTTCATGGGGCGCAAGGTAAACGGATTCCCAGGGACCTAAGGTAGTCTCTTCTTTCTTAGTCTTAATGGTAATTTCTCCGTCTAAGACGAAGTATACCTTCTCCGTAGGTGAATCTTCGTAGGCATATTCAGCCCCGCCTCCGGGGAGGAAGTGCGACATGCCTACCCAAAACTTCTGAGAGCCTGTTTCTTCTTTGCTATGGAGCCTAAGGGCGACCATCTTGAAATGGCCGGGTGGGTCATAGGGTTTAGCCTGTTCCAATCGGACCTTTTTCATAATATTCTCCTCCTGATATCGTTAGCTGAGAGCATTACTGGTCACCTTCGTCTACGATGGCTACTAACCTTACCATGGAACCATCACCTTTTACCCATCGGATAGGAAAGCCAGCGATGGTAACCCTCTTGCCCACCACTTTGTCGATGTCACCACCGACGTTCTCCCATCCCATAATGCCATTTTTCAAGATAATGTTATGGCAGGGCTCCCAGAGTGGAAAATCGTCTATCACTTTGCGTCCGGTTTCTCTTTCATACTCGGCACACACATCTGGTCGTAGTGGGCCCAATCCATGGGGACCTATAGCGGTAGCTAACGGGTGGTCTAATGCCTGCTGGTCAACCCCGACAGCCTTAACACCCTTCTCGACAAACCAGTCGCCGGCTTCTTTGTATAGCCCTGGAGAGTAGCAAAAATATCTTACAGTATCTACATAATAATATATATGCCAGTGGGTGTGTATGATAACGATATCACCCTTTTCAATCTTGGGTCTGGCTTTTTCCAGGTCATCAGGGGTAATAACACCCCACTTGTTCTTTGGAATGTCTACAACGACGCCAGTGCCATAATACTTCTCCAGCGGTATCTCGTCAGTATATATGCCCCCCTCAAAAACATGTGCCGGGGAATCAGCGTGTGTTGCACAGTGCATAGTAGTTGTAAGCCTTTGGGTCAGTACTCCTGCTTTAGCATGATAGTGTATGCGCTCGATTTGGATATCCGTAAAATACGGCCATAAGGGTACACCAAAACCATAAGGCTGACTTAGATCAACCAGTTTGACTTTTCCCATAGTGAATACCTCCTTAGATTTTAGTTTTATTTAACTTTATCCTACCACGTAGTGACACCACCATCAATATAAAGAACCTGTCCGGTGATGAAATCTGAGGCCTTTGAGGCGAAAAATATTGTGGCGCCTACAATGTCCTCCGGTGTTGCCCAGCGTCCCAGCGGAATCCGTGCTTTCATACTTTGGGCAAATGCCGGGTCTGCTAGTGCTGGGCGGGTCAATTCAGTCTCTACAATTGTAGGAGCAACCGCATTTACTAGAACATTATGCTTAGCCCATTCACACGCAAGAGTCCTTGTCAAGGAATCCACGGCACCTTTGCTGGCACAGTAAGCTGCATAGTTTGCAGGCAAACCGTATCTCCCTCTTACTGATGATAAGTTTATTATCTTGCCGCTATGTTGTTTGATCATTTCCCGTCCTACCGCCTGGCAACAAATAAACGTACCCAGAGTATTGATATCCATGACCTGCTGCCACTCATCAATTGGAAAGGTCTCAGCAGGCTTGCGAATTGCCAAGCCGTGAGCATTCACCAGAATATCAATACGAGGGAATGCCTCTAGGATTTTCTTTACCATATCTGCCACTGACTTCTCCTGTACGACGTCTACAGTAATCGCCAGCGCTTTTCTACCTTTAGCCCGTATCTCTCCAGCTACCTTTTCCAAGGGCTCGAGTTTGCGGCTTGCGATGACAACATCAGCACCAAAATCAGCCAGACCCAAAGCTAGAGCACGTCCAATGCCACCATGACCACCAACTACCAAAGCTACCTTGCCTGTCAAATCAAATAAATCGGTCATGCTATACCTCCTAGTAATGCCTGAGTGTGGATAACCTTAACCCGTATGGCGTATTGCACTCCTGCCTACCGAGCGTCAATCAGTATTATATTACATCAGTTAATAAGCTACAACTCTCTGTCGCCTCTTAATGTCGAAAAGAAAAGCCCTATTCGAGTGCACTCTATTAACATCTAGACCTTCATTTGGTATACTAAACTCGAAGATTCCCCACACCAAGAAAACTATTTGCGGAAATTAGAAATGAACTGTGTAAATGCTACGGCTTCAGCAACTGTGTCAACTTTTGTGAAAAGGTTAAAGGAGAGAGTTTATGCAGGGAATAGAAAACGAGAAGCTTAAAGAAATTTATATCACAATGGTGAGGATTCGGGCTTTTGAGGAGAGGGCAATAGCAGAATACCGCAAGGGACTCTGCCCCGGTTTTATCCATTCCTCAATTGGGCAAGAGGCAATCCCAGCTGCTGTTTGCGCATTTCTTAGGAAGGATGACTATATTTTGACTACCCATAGGGGCCACGGCGATATCATCGCTAAGGGAGCTAGATTCGATAAAATGTTTGCCGAGCTCTTTGCCAAGGAGACAGGATACTGCAAAGGTAGAGGAGGCTCAATGCATATTGTGGCAACAGACCTCAACATGCTTGGGGCTACTGCCATTGTTGGTGCAGGTGTACCTATAGCTAGTGGGGTTGCCCTCGGCTGCAAGATGCAGAACTTGGATAGGGTAACAGTTTGCTTCCTTGGCGATGGTGCAACCTGTACTGGAGCTTTTCATGAGGGTCTTGGCTTGGCGACAATTTTTGAGCTACCAGTAGTCTTTGTCTGTGAGAACAATCAGTACGCGATGAGCACTCCCCAGAAGGACTATACCAAGCTTAAGCATCTAGCTGATAGAGCAAAGGCATATGGGGTTCCCGGGATAACCGTGGACGGAAACGATGCTGTGACTGTTGCCAAAGTAGCCAATAAAGCAATTGAAAAGGCTAGAGGAGGTAGGGGACCTACCCTTATCGATGCAGTCACTTATAGATATTACGGGCATCACATGGGTGACCCCGGAATAAGCTACAGAACCAAAGAAGAAATTGAGGAATGGAGAAAGCGCGATCCTATCAAAAGGCTCCAAAACCATCTTTTAGAGGCAAAGTTAATTACTGAATCAGAGATTAATGAAATCCAAAGTAGTGTAACTAAGGAGCTTGACAAGGCAGTCAAGTTTGCTACCGAGAGCCCCGAGCCGAGGACTGAAGACGCCCTTAACGATATCTACTTTGTGGCAGAATAATGTCAAGGGAGTGAAAAATGCGAGAGTTAACCTACAGAGAAGCGTTGCGTGAAGCGCTCAGGGAGGAGTTGAGGCGTGATGAGTCAGTTTTCCTCTTGGGTGAAGATATAGCTGAATATGGCAGCGCCTATAAGGTAACACAGGGATTGGTGGATGAATTTGGTCACGATAGGGTAAGGAATACACCTTTGGCCGAATCAGCGGTAGCTGGTGCAGCGCTGGGAGCTGCCTTAGTAAGGATGCGACCGGTAGCCGAGATAATGTATATTGACTTTTCTCTCCTCGCCTTGGATCAAATCTTCAACCAGATAGCAAAGTTTCGCTATATGACTGGTGGCGGAGTCAAGATACCGCTGGTGATACGAACCCAGGGTGGTGGAGGTAGGTCTGCCGGGCTTCATCATTCTCAGTCTTTAGAGGCATTATATGCTCATATTCCAGGGCTCATAGTGGTTATGCCGTCCACTCCGTATGATGCCAAAGGCTTGCTCAAGTCCAGCATAAGAGACGATAATCCGGTCATATTTATCGAGCACAAAGGGCTCTATGCCCAGTCAGGGATGGTTCCTGAGGAAGAGTATCTGGTGCCGCTGGGAAAAGCGGAGGTTAAGCGTCAGGGCAAAGACATTACTGCCATTGCTTACTCAAACAGCCTTATCCTAACTTTGAAAGCTGCTGAGGCGCTAGAAAAGGAAGGTATATCTTTAGAGGTGGTTGACCCGCGGACGCTAAGGCCTCTAGATAAGGATACCGTACTGAATTCAGTAGAGAAGACGGGCAGAGTAATGATAATTCATGAAGCTTGTAAGACGGGGGGATTTGGTGCGGAGATAGCCGCTATTGTTGCCGAGGAGGCTTTTGATTACTTGGATGCACCGATAAAGCGAGTGGCGGCTCTGGATTCGCCTATTCCCTTCAACCCTAAGTTAGAAGATTATGTCCTCCCCAACGAGAATGACATTATAAGGGGAGCGTTAGAATTGATGGGAAAGAAAGTCCCTGTGCAGTAATCTAATTAAGCCGACGCTTCAATTTCAAAGGCAAAACCATAAGAAGGCTAACGGAGATATAAGGATGGCTACCGCGGTAATATTACCTAAACTTGATGAAGCAATGCTTACAGGAAAAATCGTAAGGTGGCTGAAGAAAGAGGGGGACTGGGTGGAAAAGGGCGAAGGCATTGTTGAAATAGAAACCGAGAAGGTAACTTTCGAGGTTGAAGCGGAGGAATCCGGTATCTTAGGTAAGGTAATGGCAAAAGAAGGGGACGAGGTACCGGTAGGGACAATTATTGTCTTTATCCTTCAGCGGGGAGAAAAAGCGCCTGAGGTTGCAGAACCTGTAATGGTGATTGAAAGAAAGGCAAAGGCTGAAATGCCCATAGCCGTAGCTAGGGAAGAGATTCAGGTTAAAGTACCCGAGGCACCAAAGGAAGCCCAAGCTATAAAAATCACCCCTGTGGCAAGGAAGATAGCTCAAGAATATAATATTGATATAACTGCCATAAAGGGAACGGGTCCGGAGGGGAGGATAGTCAAGGAAGATGTCCTGCGAGCCGTAGAGGAAAGCAAGGTGGCAGCAGCTCAACCTGTCCGGGAGGAGCCAGAATTGGCTGAAGAGCAAATGGCACCACTATCTTCTATGCGGAAGGTTATTGCCAGGCGCATGACAGAGAGCTTTCAAACACCGCATTTCTACCTGACGGTGGAGGTTGAAGCTCGGGAACTGGTGAAAACTAATAAACAGTTGATGCCACTTATAGAGGACAAAACTGGAATAAGACCGACCATTACTGATTTGATTGTTAAGATGGCAGCGAAAGCGCTGGAGGATAACCCTTCTATGAATTGTGCCTATGTTGATGGGTCTGTCAAGTTATTCAGGCGAATAGATATAGGATTGGTTACCGCCGTCGAAGGAGGGCTGGTTGTCCCCGTTATCCGTCAGACCAACAAAAAGTCATTGGCGGAGATTACTCAAGCCCGGTTTGAGCTAGTTCAGAAGGCAAGAGATGGCAAACTGACTATGGCAGAAATGAGAGGTAGTACTTTCACTATTTCCAACTTGGGGATGTTCGGGATAGACCAGTTCAGCGCCATCCTCCAACCTCCTGAAGCGGCTATTTTAGCTGTTGGTCGGATCGCAGACAAACCAGTGGTGCGAGAGGGACAGATAGTAATAAGACCCATGATGACGCTGACTTTGTCCATTGATCACCGCGTTCTTGATGGCGTTATCGGAGCCCGGTTTCTGCAGAGCCTGAAGAATTACATTGAAAATCCTGCATTGTGCTTTTGTAGTACGACTTAAACCTCCTTAATCCACAGAATAAAGGGGCAAATCAGTGGCTAAGAATATCGTAATCGTTGGTGGGGGGACCGGTGGCTATGTAGCTGCCATTCGAGCTGCCCAGTTAGGCGCACAAGTTACTCTTATCGAAAAGGACACTCTTGGGGGAACATGTGTCAACCGAGGTTGTATTCCAACCAAAGCATTACTTCAATCAGCCGATATCTTGGCAAAAATCAGGCATGCTGAAGCCTTTGGTATCTCAGTGGATAAAGTCTCCATAGATTTCTCAGTGATAACTAAACGGAAGGAAGCAGTGGTGAAGCGATTGGTGGATGGCGTAGCCTATCTAATGAGGAAGCACAGGATTAAGGTCATTAAAGGCATTGGCACCTTGATTGATTTCAAGACAGTGAGCATTTTAGGAGAGAATGACAAAATAAATGCTGATAGCATCGTTATCGCTACCGGCTCAAAAGCGTCTACAGTTCCCATTAAGGGCATTAATGAATCTGGAGTCATGACGAGTGATGAAGCTTTAACCATGAGCCAACTTCCTAAGAGTATTGTCATCATTGGCGGAGGGGTGATCGGACTGGAATTTGCCCAGATTATGCATAGGCTGGGAGGTAAAGTAACTATTGTAGAGATGATGCCTCAAGTACTGCCCACCGAGGATTTGGAAATTGCCAACATGCTTGAAGACAGACTAAAGAAAGAAGGCATTGAGATATTCACCGGTGCCACGGTCACCAGCATCAAGCCTGACAAACAAGAGGGGAAGGTGGTTTCGTTCACCGCTAAGGATGACAACACTGAACGAAAAATTATAGGGGACAAAGTACTGCTTGCCGTGGGGAGACGTCCTTATACCGATGACCTGGGAGTAGATAAGCTGGGTCTTGTCACGGATAATGGCAGGCTTGTTGTCAATGAACGGATGGAGACTAATGTACCGGGCGTCTATGCCATTGGCGATGTGGTGGGGGGACTCATGTTGGCTCATGTGGCAATGAATGAAGGTATATGTGCCGTGGAGAATATCATGGGTGCTGGGAGGAAGATAGATTATCGGGCTGTCCCTCGATGCGTCTATACTACTCCTGAGGTAGCGGGGGTTGGGCTAACTGAGATGGAAGCCAAAGAAGAGTATGGGAATATTAAGGTCGGCCGGTTTCCCTTTACAGCTAGTGGTAAAGCACTGATACTGAATGAGACAGCGGGTATGGTGAAAATCATTGCTGATGCCAAATATGGAGGAATTCTGGGTGTGCACATCATCGGTCCTCAGGCGACTGAGTTAATCGCTGAGGCTGTTCTCGGAATGAGAATGGAAGCCACTCTTGAAGACATTGCTTCTGCTATTCACGCTCACCCCACACTCTCAGAAGCAATGATGGAGGCTGCCCTGAACGCTGGAGGAAAGACCATCCATTTCTAAACCACTGAAAAGGGAGGGAGAACTTATCTCTAAAGCAAATCTGTGTCGGGCATACAACTTGGGCCTTGTCGAGTATGAGAAGGCATTACAATTGCAGAATAATCTGGTCTCAGCCCGTCTTGCTGGTGAGATTCCGGATGTAATCCTGCTGCTTCAGCATCCTTCAGTAGTGACGATTGGAGTATCCGGAAGTGGTGAAAACATCATTGCCTCCCGAGATTTGCTGGCTGCCGAACGAATACCCGTCTTTCATACTGATCGTGGAGGAGATGTTACTTACCATGGACCGGGGCAATTGGTGGGGTATCTAATTCTAAACCTAAAAAACAAAGGAATAGGCATTCATCAATATGTGAGTAACCTTGAGGAGGTTATCATACGAACCTTGGATGTTTTCTCTATTCCGGCTCATCACGACTCTCAGTACCCCGGTATCTGGGTAGGACAGGATAAAATTTGTGCCTTGGGAATCCGAGTAACTCACTGGGTCACCAAGCATGGGTTTGCCCTGAATGTAAATACTGATCTGAGGTACTTCACCTATATTACTCCTTGTGGCATTAACGATAGACAAGTAACCTCAATGTCGCGATTACTGGGATATGACATTGCTTTAGAAGATGTAATTCCATGCATACTCGAACAATGCACACAGGTTTTCAATATGAATATCAGGCAAGAATTTGCTCAGGAAATCAACAGCTACTATGTCCGGTAGGCATCCAGAGTGGTTGAGAAAGAAGGCTCCATCTCCGTCTATCCTTGCTGAGATGAAGGCACTACTTGACGGGCTATCGCTTCATACTGTTTGTCAGAGTGCCCTATGTCCCAACTTAGGGGAGTGTTTTTCGCACCAAACTGCAACCTTCCTTATCATGGGAGATATTTGCACCCGTAACTGCCGTTTTTGTGCTATTAGAAGTGGAAAAGGCTTTCCCCTTGACCCAGATGAGCCTTGGAATGTCGCTCGAGCAGTAGGTAAACTAAAGCTGAAGCATGTTGTCGTCACTTCAGTAACCAGGGATGACTTACCTGATGGAGGAGCTACACATTTTGCCAGAACGATAAACGCTGTCAGACAAACCAATCCACAGACCACCATTGAGGTTCTTATTCCTGATTTTGAGGGTTCTTCCGATGCGTTAAGAATCATTGTTGACAGCTTTCCGGAGATTATCACTCACAATGTGGAAACTGTCCCTTGCCTATATGCTGAGGTCCGTCCCAATGCTAATTACTATCGCTCGCTCAATCTGCTACAGGCAGTGAAATCCATGGATGGGAAGATATTGACGAAATCGGGGCTGATGCTGGGGTTGGGAGAAGAACATAATGATGTGGTAGCGGTAATGGAAGACCTCCGTGCCGTATGGTGTGACTTCTTGACTATTGGGCAATACCTGGCGCCCTCATCTAAGCACCATCCAGTGATAAGGTATGTTACCCCTGAGGAGTTCGAACAATATAAAAGCCTGGGAGAAAGAATGGGCTTTAGCTGTGTAGCCTCAAGCCCCTTTGTACGCAGCTCCTTCAGGGCAGCAGAAATGTTGGCAATGTTGGGGCATATTGTGTCACGGAATGGACAACCGCTGGTAAGCAATTAGTTCTTGATGCTAATCCTAATAGCTGTTGCCTCTAGTTTGTTCATTCTTATACTAACTATAAAGGAGGTCAGAAATTAAAGGGTTCTTCAATCGAGTGCTGCACATAAATCTAACGAACTGCCAATATTGGGCACAAGAAATAGGAGATGAAGTTCTTGCTTCTTGGCTCGGAGGTCGGGGCCTAGGATGTTATTTGTTGTGGAAGAATTTAAAGCCAGGCATTGACCCCCTGTCTAGTGAAAATGTGCTCATCTTTGCTACTGGACCAGCTACTGGGACAAGAATGTTTGGCTCGAGCCGTTACGGCGTTTTCAGCAAATCGCCTTTGACTAACTTCTTCGCTGATTCTTATGCTGGTGGTCATGTTGCTCCAGCAATGAAAAGAACTGGTTACGACGCTGTAGTTATCCATGGCTCTTCTCCTTCTCCTGTTTTTCTTGAAATCTCACCCAAGGAGGTGAGGTTTCGGGAGGCTTTGCCCCTGTGGGGCAAGGATACCCACCAAACAGAAGATGGGTGTCTGAAGGAAGTTAACATTCCAGGAGCTCAGGCAGTGGTCATTGGACCAGCCGGAGAGAAACTGGTGAGATTCGCTTGTATCGCGAATAACTATTGGCGGAATGCTGGCAGAACTGGTATGGGAGCAGTAATGGGCTCCAAGAAGCTAAAGGCTATAGTGTTTCACGGAGATAAACAACCGGAAATAGCTGATTCCCAGTTGCTGGAAGACCTGGTTGAGGAAATTTTACAAAAGGGTAAAGTTGACCCTGTAGCTCGCCGATATAAGGAGCTGGGAACTCCAATGTTAGTCACTATAACAAACCAGGCTAGGGCTTTCCCGACAGAATACTGGTCAATTGGGACGATAGAGGGTTGGGAAAAGATTTCGGGTGAAACGATGATTACAAGATTTAGAGTCAAGCCAAAAGCCTGCCCGAGGTGTTTTCTTGCTTGCGGAAAGCTAACCTTAATAACCGAAGGCAGACACAAAGGCTTAACCATCGAAGGACCTGAATATGAGACTATCTACAGTTTTGGTGGATTATGCAAGATCTTAGATTTAGGTGAAATTGCTTACTTGAATAATCTCTGTGACAGGTTAGGAGTAGACACTATTACCACTGGGAATCTCATAGCCTTGTGCATGGAATTATACAAGAGGCGAAGGCTTCCTGAGAAAGTAGAATATGGAAATCCTGACCATGCCGCCGATTTATTAATGAGAATTTGCCAAAGAGAAGGATTAGGGCAGACCTTAGCCGATGGAATACGAAAGGCAAGCCAGGCCCTAGATGCTGAAGATTTAGCTATTCACGTCAAGGGATTGGAACCAGCAGGATATGACCCTAGGGTGCTCAAGGGTATGGCTCTTGGCTATGCTGTCTCGCCTCGTGGTGCTTGCCATTTGCCAGCGACCTTTTACATATTTGAATTGCGTGGTGTTGTTGAACCCTCACGGGTCGAAGGCAAAGCAGCACTGTTTATCAAGTACGAGGACAGGCTTACTATTATGGATACAATGATCTCGTGCCGATTTTTCAGAGACTTAATAGGATGGGAGGAATTAATCAAAGCGGTACAAGCTACAACGGGGTTGGAAGTGGACGCAGAGCAACTGCAAAAAATAGCCAGCGACATCACTACGCTCAGGCGTTTAATAAACCTGCGAGAAGGTTTAACAAAGCAAGATGATATGCTACCACAACGATTCTTTGACGAGCCGAGAACCGATGATGGTCAGAGGATTATTAAGGACGAATTCCTACATATGCTGGAAGAATATTATTCTCTTAGGGGTTGGGACAAGGAGGGGAAACCACTGAAAAGTCTCATAATAACATAGGGGGCTGAGCAAGCTCTTAACCGGGGAACAGAAAATCAAAGAACTTAAATACAGGACTTGCATTATTCTTTCATTAGGAGGCGATTGTTCAGTATCGGTGTAGCTCGCATCGCCTGCTCCAAAAGCTATACTGTCAGCAACTATGCTAGTGGGATTAACTTAGACATCGATATAATGTATAGGGGCAAGACTGTGATTCACAAGAAAGCGCCAGCAAATCAGATAGACTCTGCCCCTAACTCCTCGTCAACGGCTTTCTCGCCCCTTGGCTAAGCGGGTCTTGAAGGGGATAATCTTGGTGAGGTCTCCTACCTCTAGCACCATGATACCATGAGTGGTGCGTACTTATCGGGTGAAACGTATATTGCATCTACTGGACAGTCAAGTTCACAATAGTCGCAGCACATACACTCCTCCGGATATTTGATGATGGCCTTCTCGCCTTTCTCGTCCATCCTTATCACATCCATGGGACAGCTGTTGATGCATATGCCGCAACCAGTGCATAACTCGGGGTCAATCCGCTCAATGGACATCGTAGTTACCTCCCTATGATCACTCAATTTAAGTTATTTTTCACACATGTGCCTTCGTCAGCCCACCTAATAAACAATTGCGGTCACTCCACAGGCTCCCCAGGGAACCGCAAATCATACCTCTCTTTGTATGGCTTCGAAAGGTCTGGCCACCATTCCTTTGGAACTGGCTCTTTCAAAACGTTCATCCTGCCCTGCTCCTCTCTAATCTTTGTCCACGCCAGCCAGGTTGGATCGTCTCTTTGCGGATAGTCTTCCCGGTAGTGGGCTCCTCTGCTCTCAGTCCTGAAGAGTGAGGCTCTCAGCATCATTTCGGCGCTAACAACCATGTTTTTAGTCTCGTGGACTAAACGTAGTTCGTGAGCATCCTTGGCTATCAATTTAGGAACTAAGTGGTCCCTTAGGAACTCAACTATTGTTAGCGCTGCCTGCAACCGCTCCCCGTGCTTAATATATACTATGAAATATGGCATCACGGTGTTCTGAAGTAGCTGCGTCACCCACCTCGGGCTGAAGCCCCCTTTCCGTTCAGTAGGCGCATACACAACCTTCTTTAACCTTGCCAGCTCTTCCTCATCTACTATTAGCTTTTCGGCTTGTAAGGCATACTCAGCAGCCCCTGCCCCAGCCCTTCTACCGGTAACTGCTGAGGGGCATGTACCCAACCCCGGGTTAGTAAGATAACTTCCGTTGTATCTTGTACCGCCACAGTCACCAGCGGCGTAAAGCCCGGGAAGACTTGTGGCGCCTTTTGTGTTAATAACCCATACCCCCGATGCCCCCACATGTGAATATCCCGCAGGGCCACCGACTATTGGAATCTTACCGCGACGGCTCAGGTCAAGTCCTATCCGTTCATGCTCTATGAGCCGGTATCCTGAGTTCGCCTCTCCTCTTTGTGCTTCCTTTATGTCCTCATCAGTAGCCGAGGCAAGGTCCCATAATACCGGTCCACTACCGACATGGGCTAAAAACTCCCAGTTAAGCTTCCACTCCCGGCGAAAACTTTCCGCACCCGGTTGAAGATAATCGGTAAAAGGGAATGCGTTGTTGCCTTCTCCATCAATAGTAAGACGAGGGAAGAGGTTTAGGTAGCCCCAAGTGACACGCCCCCAAAGAGGATAAGTGGCTATAGTAGGAAATGTAGAGGGGAATTCCTTACCGGTAATCTCAGCCCCAGCTCTATAAGCCATCCCTTCCCCATCACCAGTGATAGACCACATGGCAAATAGTGGCGGCTTATAGCTGCTGCCACCGGCAGTTAAGGCAGTTGCTTTTGCCTTAAAGATATACAAATCGCCGGTGTCAAAGGAAAAGCCGATGGCTCCGACCACCTTACCATCCTGCTTCAGCAGGTCTGTACACATAATTCTATCCATAATCCTAACGCCAACCTTTTCAGCCTGTCTCCTCAGAGCCGGCGCCGTTTTTCTAAACTTTGGGCGTATGCCAGTGAATGGTGGAAACATATGTATGCATTCATGCCAGTCGGGATGAAATTCGACACCCCAGGAAACAAGGTCCTGATAAATAGCCAGCGAATCCTTCAAGATGATCTCACACCACTCACGGTTGTTGATATACTCACCGCTTTTAACAAATGTATCCATCAACAGGTCAAAGTCTGCTCCCCATTCAGGATTAAAAACCATCCAGAATATTTGAGCAGCGATACTAGCGCCTGATTTACCGGCATAGGCCTTATCTACAATGGTCACATGGAGCCCCTGCTCTTTAGCCTTTATTGCCGCAAAACAACCCGCTATGCCTCCCCCGATAACCAGAACATCAGTTTCCACCACATTTTCTAGTGGCATTTCAGCTTTCTCCTGATCTTAAAGTTCATCTCGCCTAACTGGTAATTGCTAGTAGATCATCCCTTCTGGCATTGGGAGCGAAGACGGAGTGATCTAGTCAGGCAGTCATTGCGAAAAAGATGATATGGCTCTTGCCTTAGACTTTCAGCTATACTTTCGGCAATGTCAAGTTCACTCATACTGTCATAAGCTCTTTCAATCTGTCAACTGCCGCCGGCAGTACCTCACCAGTTCTCTCCCAGAACCGTAGATGAGCGACTGGATCAAAGGGAGTTTCGCCCTGATTAATGATCACCAACTTAGCTCCCGATTGAAGAGCCGTTCTGGGCATGTCCGCAGCTGGTGTCACAACAAGGCTAGAGCCAGCGACTATAAATAGGTCGCATTTCCGTGAGTGCCCATAAGAATCCGTCAGGTCTTTCCGAGGTAAGGGGTCACCAAAATTGACTATACTGGAAACCAGTCTCCCACCGCAGGAACATCTATCTATGCCGATGGACCTATCCACTTGGGATTCGCAACGAACGCATCGCAACTTGGTAACATTGCCGTGCAGTTCTGCCAACAAATCTGGCCGGATTCCTGATCGCAAGTGCAGATTATCGACATTTTGTGAGATGAGAAAGCTCAACTTGCTAAGCTTTTGTAGCTCAACAATAGCGAGGTGCCCAGCATTGGGCTCTACCGATGAGAAATCTCGCGGTTGGGTGGGCAGTCCTTTTGCTTTTCGTGTCCAAATGCCATCTGGTCCTCTAAAGTCAGGCAGACCCGACTCAGTGCTGATACCAGCACCGGTAAAGACAACTAGATATTTTGAATCAAATATCCATCGAGCTAGACTATCGATTCGCCGGTAAAACTCTGATGACACTGTATTCCCTATTTAACCAACTCCACAAATTATCCACTTTAGTTATTTACATCAATGATTTTAGCGTTGCCCCGCTTTGATTATCAAGTTGACTAGGAATCGTATTGAATACTGCTTCCGTCGTTGGTAGAATTTCTGAAGAGGTTAACTACCAAATTATCAGGGGTTTAGCAGGATGGCGAGAAGAATTCGGATAAGAGTCAGTCGGATTGAGGCAGTAGCCGAATTAAATAAGACCAAGACAGCTCAAGCGATTTGGGAGGCGCTACCAATCAGAGGTCGTGTCAATCTTTGGGGAGAGGAAATATATTTCTCAATCCCCCTCACCCTCGAATTAGAAGCCGGGAAAGAACTTGTAAACATCGGGGATTTGGGTTACTGGCCTCAAGGCAGTGCTTTTTGCATCTTCTTTGGACCGACTCCTATTAGTCGAGGAAGCAAAATTCGCCCGGCGAGTCCGGTTACTGTTTTTGGAAAGGTCATTGGCGATGCTACCGTATTCAAACACGTAGCCTCTGGAACAGAAATCACCATTGAGAAGGAGGGAAATGAATAAGATGGTCAAAAGGCTGGTCTATTACTTCGATGAACCGGGGGAGGGAAATACTGACTTAGTAATTGAGGCTGTTTCTCAGCGATTAGAAGCTGGGGGAATCAAAACAGTTATCGTTGCCAGCACTTCTGGTGAGACAGCAGCTAAATTTGCCCGTAGCCTCAGCGGTAAGGTTGAGCTGGTTTGTGTTTCCGAGGCACCATACCGGCGGGAATGGGGCGAAAGGTGGCCTTGTCTAAAACAGAGATTCAGACGAGAGCTACAGAGACTAGGAGTTGCGGTTATTGATAAAGCACCCTACGTTTTCCACAATTCAGTATTAGAGACTGCCCCGTGGTCCGGTGCCTTTCCTGAGCGCCTGGTGAGGGAGACACTATACTGCTTTGGACAGGGGATGAAGGTAGCTGTGGAGGTTGCTCTGATAGGAGTTTCTTGTGGCTATGTGACTCCTTATGAAGATGTAATAGCTGTTGGCGGGTCAGGGGGAGGTGCAGATACAGCCATTGTGCTTCGAGCTACCTATCCTGCCTGCCTTTTTGACAAAGACCCGGGGAAAAGGCTGGAGATAAAGGAAATAATCGCCATGCCTATTTCCAAAAAGTGGTGGGAATAAGTTCAAGTTGTGCCATCAGAGTGGCAAGTGGCTCAAATAACGCCGTTGTGTGCCCTTGTATTGTTATTGCAAGGAACGAAGCAACCTCGCTGGGGTCTGCCCAGATAGGCGGTCAAATCTGAGAGCCGAGAAAGACTTGAGTCTAGAGTCATTCATTTTGGGCTAGGCACCCCATTTTTGTATCTGTGGTGGGCCTTGGGGGACAGTTCCCGAACTCCTGTTTGAGAAGAAGGGGCTGATTCCAGCCGTACAGCAGCTGTTGGTTTCCTACACGCGGCCCAGGCACTGACTTCATAGCATACCTCGGTTGCTTCTCACAACAATTGCTGAGATGGCCGTTAGGGGATACAATGTAGAAGATGAATGCTAACGCCATTTATGAAGAACGCATCTATTCCAGATGGCTGACAACCGCTTTGGTTATTGTCGCATGCATTCTGTTTGGTATGCTTATCTACCAGCATCTAGTCGGACCGGTGGGCACACGCCCAGCACCAGACTGGATTTTGCTAGCTATAGCTTTGCTTCTCCTGGCCGTTATGGTCAACTTTGCCACACTCACTATCAGGTTGACTCAAAGTGGAATTTCTGTTGGCTACGGCATCATCAGGCACAATATCCCTTGGAGCAATGTATCTGATTGCTATCAGGACAAGGCTTCAGCGGTATGGTACGGTGGCTTTGGCGTCCGACTGGGACTGGTTAACGGGAAGTGGAGGCTGGTCTATAACACCATCGGGAACCCACGCGTGGTGATACGAAAGAGACAAGGGCAAGTCCAGGAGTTTGTTTTCTCCACCAATAATCCAGATGAGGTGATGAGAAGAATCAAGGAGAGGATTGGGGTAAGAGGATAGATTGAGGTGAAAAAGAGTAGTTCTATCTAGAAAAGGAGTTGCTAATATGAAGATAGCTGTTATCGGTGCGGGAGCTATTGGAAGTGTAAT
>CAZJMM010000003.1:0-21839 GCA_964547155.1 uncultured Dehalococcoidaceae bacterium
AGAGACAGCTCCAAGCGGAGGTTTCTCTCTTTTTTATGCAGAATCAACAAAGAATGGAGGTAAAAGATGATAATAATGAAAACCAAAGCTACCAAGGAACAAGTGGATAATGTAGTGGCGGAGATAAAGAAGCATGGGCTGAGAGCTGATGTCATACCAGGGGAATTTAGAACAGTGGTTGGCACAATCGGGGATGAGAGAAAAGTATCATTTGACCATTTGGCAGCTCTTCCGGGAGTGAAAGAAGTGTTAAAGGTTGAAACTCCCTACAAGCTCATCAGCCGGGAATACAGTAGGTTTTCAGAACGCCTAACAAATGGCAACAAGGTGATTAAAGTAGGCGGCGTGAGTATAGGGGACAAGGAACCAGTCATCATGGCAGGACCATGTGCTGTGGAGAATAAAAAGCAATTGTTTAAGATTGCAGAGGGTGTGAAGAAAGCTGGCGGACATATCTTGAGAGGCGGCATTTTTAAGCCGCGGAGTTCTGTCCATTCCTTCCAGGGACTGGGGGCAATAAACCGAAAAGCAGCAGAAGAGGCTTTGAGGTGGTTGAAAGAAGCCGGGAAGGAGTTTGGACTACCGGTGGTGACTGAGGTAAGAGGTGAAGTCCATGTTGATTTAGTGGCGGAATTTGCAGATATCCTCCAGATTGGTGCCAGGAATATGTATGACCAGGATCTGCTCACCGCCGTAGCCAGAAAAAAGAAGCCTGTCTTGCTTAAGAGGCACTTTGGTGCTGGCATCGAGGAGTTTTTGTCTTTTGCCGAATATATTGCAGCGGAAGGCAATAAGAACATCATTCTGTGTGAGCGGGGTATTGTACCTGTGGGTAAAGGTAGAGAATATACCAGGTATACCCTTGACCTGGCGGCTGTGCCGGCAATTCGCAAGGAGACCTACCTGCCCATAATTGTCGACCCCAGCCACGGCACAGGTCGAGGAGACCTTATTTTCAATATGAGTTGTGCTGCTATCGCTGCTGGAGCTCACGGGCTGATGATTGAAGTACACTATAATCCAGCGGAAGCCCTGGTGGATGGTCGACAGACAATTACACCAGACGAACTTAAAAATGTAATTAAATCGTGTCGGGAAATCAGCCAGATGATCTGGTCTGGAGTAGATTAAGACTGGGTGTCAAATGAAGAGAATTAAGGTAAGACTGGATAAAAATAGCTATGAAATCCATATAGGTTCGGGCGTACTTCAGCAGTTAGGACGCTGGCTTAAAGAAAATGGGTTCAGGGACAGGGTAGTCATTATCACTGACCTGACAGTGAAGGAACTGTATGGTGATGGTCTCAACTATAGTCTTAGCAAGCAGGGTCTTAAGGTAATTCTCTCAGTGGTCCCGGACGGAGAGGAACAGAAGTCTTTGGAGACGGCAGGCAGGCTATATGAGAAATTAGCTTATTTCCGTGCTGAAAGGTTAACACCTGTTCTGGCTTTAGGTGGTGGAGTGATTGGCGACCTAGCTGGGTTTGTGGCAGCTACTTACTTACGAGGAGTGCCCCTTATTCAAATACCGACCACTTTGTTAGCGCAGGTGGACAGCAGTATCGGCGGCAAGGTGGCTGTTGACTATGGTCAAATCAAAAATAAAATTGGTGCCTTCTATCAGCCAAAGTTAGTACTTGCTGACGTAGCTATACTGAAGACCCTTCCCACCGCAGAATTGAATAACGGTTTAGCCGAGGTCATAAAATATGCTGTAATCCGGGAAAAGCCGTTTTTCGATTACCTGGAGCAGAAACTGGATAAGATAAAGTCTTTGGACAATAAAGCCCTTGAGGAGATTGTCTATAAATCAGCCAGGATTAAGGTTGAAGTAGTGGAGAAAGACGAAAAAGACTTGGGTCTAAGGCATATTTTAAACTTTGGTCATACAGTAGGGCATGCTATCGAGTCAGCTTCAGATTTTAAGGTAAGTCACGGGCAGGCAGTGGCTATTGGTATGTTAACTGCCAGCAGAATAGCTAATAAGCTCAATATATTTAGTAAGGATGAGCTTATGAGATTGAGGAACCTTATCAGGAAGGCGAACTTGCCTACAGAAGTTCCAGATCTTGACGTGCAAAAGGTAATGGAAGTGGTGAGACAGGATAAGAAGATTGCGGAAGGCAAGACAAGGTTTGTATTACCAAAATCTATTGGCAAAGTATTCGTCTCAGAGGTAAGTCCTTCGCTAATTGAAGAGGTTTTGGTAAATTGGAATGAAGAAGCCTAAAATCTGCGCGGTCATAGTGGATGATGATTTAACTGCAGTTAGGGGTATTGAGGAATTTGCCGACTTTTTTGAGGTCCGAATAGACCTTATTGGTGATGGCTGGCAGAGAGTTGCTAACCAGCTAAGCAGACCCTGGATAGCCTGTAATAGAAATAGAACGGAGGGTGGGCGATGGCAAGGCAGTGAAACAAAAAGGATAGAAGAGCTTCTCAAAGCCAGTGAACTGGGGGCGGACATAGTTGATATTGAATTAAGGACGAAAGGTTTGACGGAAATTGTACCGCTAATCAAAAAGAGCTCGAAGTGTCTGCTGTCTTATCATGACTTGAAAGAGACTCCTTCTTTCGAAGCGATGAAGGAAATAGTCCAGAGGCAGTTAGCAGCTGGTGCCAATATCTGCAAAGTGGTCACTACAGCTCGAAGGTTTGAGGATAATGTCAGAGTTTTACAGTTGATTTCTGCGTTCCCTGACACAGAAATGGTCTCTTTGGCCATAGGGGACTTGGGCATGATAAGTCGGATTCTGTCCCCCGTGATGGGTGGTAGCTTTACCTATGCTTCAATTAAGGAAGGTAAAGAGTCTGCTTCTGGACAAATGACCGTAAGAGAGCTACGCAGCCTGTATGAAATAGCTATATGTTAGATTGGAAAAAGTCAAGAGAAACAAAGATTTGTGGGGTAATTGGTGACCCTGTGGAGCATTCGATGTCACCGCTGATGCATAATGCTGCTTTTAGAAAATTGGGTTTAGACTACATTTATGTTCCCTTCCGGGTCAAGAAGGAAGACTTGAAGGAAACTGTTGAAAGTCTGAGGACGTTATACGTAAGAGGCTTCAATGTCACCATACCTCATAAGGTAGCCATTATTCCCTTCCTGGATAGATTAGACTCAGTGGCAGAAAAGATAGGCGCTGTTAATACAGTGGTGAATGATGGCGGAGTCTTGATAGGCTACAATACGGACGCTGCTGGATTTCTCAAAGCTACGAAAGAAAAGGGGGTTGAAACAAAAGGGAAAAACATTATTGTATTAGGTGCTGGGGGTGCTGCCAGAGCTATTTCTTTTATTCTGGCACAGGAAGGTGCCAATTTGATTATTATTAACAGGACTATAGGCAAGGCAAGAGAACAGGCTGTTAAAATTTCCCAAATTTTCCAGAGAGAAGTTGGCACTTTACCCCTTGATAGAGAAAACCTCAAAAAGGCTCTAGAGAAAGCAAATATTTTAATTAATGCTACCAGTGTGGGCATGAGCCCCAATGCGAATGAGACCTTGGTAGATTCCGAGTTAATTAAGCCTTCTCTGGTTGTTTTTGACATCGTCTATAACCCCTTCAAGACCAGGTTACTGAGGGAAGCGGAGAGGGCTGGTGCTCAGACTATATCCGGTGTGGAAATGCTGGTGTGGCAGGGGGCTTCGGCTTTTGAAAAATGGACTGGTGTCGAAGCTCCCGTCAAGCTGATGAGGGAAGAAGTAGTCAAGGACGTCGGAAAGGCATGAAAAGCAATGTAGCCCTGATAGGTTTCATGGGAGTGGGCAAAACAGCTGTGGGTAAGGTATTGGCGAGAAAGTTAGACAGGGAATTCATTGAACTGGATTCGATGATTGAGCAAAAAGCGGGTAAAACGATACCTGAGATATTCCAACAGGATGGCGAGATAGCCTTTCGAGAGCTAGAGATGGAAGTTGCGAAGGAGGTCTCACAAAAAGAAAGGGTGGTTATTGCCTGCGGCGGGGGGATAGTCCTTAACCAAATAAACATTGATTGGTTGAGGCAGAAGTCTGTGATAGTCTACCTGACAGCATCGCCAGCGGTGACTTTGAACCGGGTATTGAAAAGCAAAGAAGAGAGACCCCTTCTTAAAACAGCTGACAAAGCTCTGGCAATTCGAGAGCTTTTAAAATTTAGAAAGCCGTTTTATGAGCGAGCTGCTGATATCAAAATAGATACTTCGAAGCTTAATGATGATTTGGTGGCTGAGCGAATAGTAGCCGAATTGAAGAAAGATGAAAGTTTCAATTTCTAAGAGTAGAGTGAGGGGGAAAGTCAAAGCGCCCTCCTCAAAGAGCTACACCCTGCGAGCATTGATGTGCGCTGCCTTAGCCAGGGGGAAAAGTGAAATAATTAGCCCTTTGACTTCAGACGATACAGAAACTGCCGGCGATGTACTGAGGGAGGTTGGCGTTGATGTGCATCGAGGAGCAGACTCCTGGCAGGTTAAAGGGGGCAGTTTTCATAGGGCAAAGGGAGAGTTATTCTGCAGGGAATCAGCAGCCACCTTGAGGTTTATGACGGCTATATGCTCGCTAATTCCAGGAAAATGTCATCTGACTACTGGTCTCTCCCTGTCCATAAGACCGGTCAAACCGTTAGTCGAAGCTCTCAGGCAGTTAGGAGTTGACTGCTCCTGTCAAGACGATGTGGCACCGGTAATAGTTAAAGGGAGAAAACTAAGGGGTGGAATAACGGAATTACCGGGTGATATCAGCTCTCAGTTTGTCTCAGCACTGCTACTAATATCTCCTTTTGCTGAGGAAGGTGTTAGGATTAGACTGACTACCCCCTTAGAATCAAAGCCGTATGTAATGATGACTTTGGAATGTATGAAGAGGTTTGGCATAAAAGTAAAATCCTCCCCAGACCTCAGAGAATTTGAAATTGCTAAACAAGAGTATAAGCCGAGCAGATATGTAGTGGAAGGGGACTGGTCATCAGCTTCGTATCTGTTAGCCTTAGGAGCGGTGGCTGGCGAAGTGAAAGTGGAAAACTTGAATTTGAGGAGCTGGCAAGGTGATAGGATGATACTGGACTTTCTGAATGATATGGGTGCCTCTGTGGAGGTAGACCGGGATTCAGTAACGGTCAGAAAGTTAAGGTTGAAAGCTATACGAGCTGATTTATCCGATTGCATAGATCTTCTGCCAACAATGGCAGTCCTAGCCGCGGCAGCAGAAGGGGTGAGCGAGTTTGTAGGCATTGATAGGGCACGGCTAAAGGAGTCTAATAGAGTTTTGGCAGTAAAAGAAGGTCTGGAGAGAATGAATATAGGAGTAACGGAAGAAACAGATAGATTGATTATTATTGGCTCAGTACCTGAAGGCTCGATCATAAACACCCATGATGACCATAGAATTGCCATGGCTTTCAGTATCCTTGGCGTCTTAGCTGGGGAAACGATAATAGAGAATGCTGAGTGTGTCTCTAAGACATTTCCTCAGTTTTGGGACGTACTAAAAAGCATAGGGGGTGAGCTAAAAATAAATGGGAAATAGTTTGGGCAAACTTTTTGTGGTAACCAGCTTTGGTGAAAGTCATGGGAGATGTGTGGGGGCTATTGTTGATGGTTGCCCTGCTGGTCTGCTCATCAGTGCAGAGGATATTCAAAGGGAGTTAGACAGGAGAAAACCAGGGAAAGGTGTGGCTGATACCAGAAGGGCAGAGGAGGACAAAGTTGAGATTCTTTCTGGGGTTTTTGACGGGATTACTACTGGCGCTCCTATCTGTTTGTTGATGTGGAATAAGGATATTGATTCCAGTGAGTATGAAAAGATGCGATTTCTCCCCAGACCAGGTCATGCTGATTACACTGCTTTTGTGAAGTACGGGGGGCTCAACGATTTCCGGGGAGGTGGTAGATTCTCCGGAAGAATCACGGCTATCTTTGTTATGGCGGGTGCCATTGTCAAAAAGCTACTTAAGCTAATGGGAGTCGAAATTTTGGCTCATGCGATTGAGATAGGTGGCATTAAAGCTGAGGCAAAGGGGTTTGATGAGATAAGGGAAAATGTAGAAAAGAATGAAGTCAGGTGCGCTGACTTGAAAGCGGCTAAAGAAATGGTGAGCCTAGTTGAGAAGGTTAAAAGAGAGGGGGATAGTGTTGGCGGAGTGGTGGAAGGCATAGCCCTAAATGTGCCTGTTGGTCTCGGGGAGCCAGTTTTTGATACTCTGGACGGGGAGCTGGCTAAAGCTCTCTTCGCTATCCCTGCTATTAAGGGAGTCGAGTTTGGTTCAGGTTTCTCCGTTGCCCCGAAAAGAGGCTCGGAGAATAACGATTCATTTACTGTTAAAAACGGTAAGATAGTCACCATGACTAATAATGCTGGTGGCATATTAGGTGGCATAAGTAATGGTATGCCTATAGTAGTCAGGGTTGCTGTTAAGCCAACATCATCTATAGCTAAAGACCAGAAAACGGTGAACCTTAAGAGCTTGGAAGCTGCCGATTTAGCAGTAAAAGGGAGACATGATGTCTGTATTGTACCTAGAGTGGTTCCGGTTATGGAATCAATGATGGCAATAGTCCTTTGTGATTTGGCGCTGAGGGCTGAATTACTGCCGAAGGTGATTAAGAAATGAATTTAGAAGAACTAAGAAAGAAGATAGACGAGACGGATGCCAAGATAGTCCAGCTTATAGCTGAGCGGATAAGAATGGCTGAGGAAATAGGGGGGAGGAAGAGGGAAGAAAAGAAACAAATTGGGGATAACGAAAGAGAGAGAATGATCTTGGAGAAGGTCAGAAGTCTGGCTCGCCAGGAAAGGGTAAGCCAGGAAGACATAGAGGGCATTTACAAGCAAATAATTGCCGCTTGTAAAAGGATACAGGGCGTTGGAGTGGCTTTTCAGGGTGAGGTCGGTGCTTACAGTGAGGAAGCAGTATTGCGCTTTTTCGACTCTTCAGTCCAGACTAAACCTTTTGAGAGCCTGGATGATGTTTTTAAAGCTGTGCAGGAGGAACAGGTGTCCTTCGGGATTGTTCCTGTGGAGAACTCATTGGAGGGAAGTATCAGTCGTGTCTATGATTTACTTCTGGAGTCTGATGTCAAGGTTTGTGGTGAGATAGAACTTAGAGTAAGTCATTGTCTGATAGCTAACCCGGGCTCACGGCTGGACATGGTTAAAAAAGTTTACTCTCATCCCCAGGCTTTAGCTCAATGCCTGCGTTTTCTGAAGCAATTAGGTTGTGAGTTAGTCCCAACCTATGACACTGCCGGCAGCGTAAAGATGATAAAAGAGAAAAGGATAATGGATGGTGCGGCTATTGCCAGTGTCAGGGCTGCCGAAATCTATGGGATGGAAGTCCTTGTCAAGGAAATAGAGGATAATCCAAAAAATTTCACCAGGTTTTTTGTTTTATCTAAACAGGATTCTCCACCTTCAGGCAGCGACAAGACATCCATAGTCTTCTCTGTGAAACACAGACCAGGAGCTTTAGATACAGCCCTCAAAGAATTTGCCGCTCGAAACATTAACTTGACCAAAATTGAATCCAGACCCACAAAGCAAAAGCCTTGGGAGTACAATTTCTATCTGGACTTTGAAGGTCACCGAGAGGATAAAACACTCCGTGAAGCCATGGAGAACTTAGACAAAGTTGCCCTCTTTGTAAAGGTGCTGGGGTCTTATCCTAAAGCAAAGACAAAAAAGGACAATCAGTGAAAATAGCTATAATTGGTGGTTCGGGGAAGATGGGGCGCTGGTTTGCCCGCTTTTTACTGAAAGATGACAAAGAAGTAATAATCACTGGTCGGAATCAAAATAAACTTTTGGAGGCTAAGCAGCAACTGAGTGTAGAAGTAGCAACTAATATAGAAGCGGTAAAAAGTTCAGATGCGGTAGTGCTATCGGTGCCGATAGACAATTTTGAGGAGGTGGTGAAGGAGGTCTCCCCTTACATCCGTTCAGGGCAAATCATTGTGGATATAACATCGTTGAAGGTATTTCCGGTGGCAACAATGCATAGATACATAAAGTCGGGGGTAATCTTAGGTGCGCATCCGATGTTTGGACCGGGGGCAAAGGATATGTCTGGTCAAAACTTTGTGCTCACACCGACCAATGAAGAAGAGAGAGCTCTTGCCCATAAAGTAAAGGAATACCTGGAAGCTAAAGGTGCCAGAATTAGCATTATGACTCCCCAGGAACATGATGAGATAATGGCAATTGTTCTCGGGCTTGCCCATTTCATTGCCATTGCCTCAGCTGACACCCTGTTCAGCTTTGACAAATTTAAACAAGCGTCGGCAGTCAGCGGGACTACTTATAGCCTTTTGTTGATGCTGGTGGAACGTGTTATCTCTGAAGACCCGGAGTTCTATGTGTCTTTGCAGATGAATTTGCCCAATCTACCAGAAATTGAAAAGCTTTTTCAGGAAAAGGTAAAAACATGGGCAGATTTGGTCAAAAATAAGGACAGACAGAAATTTGTGGAGAGAATGAACAGCTTGAAAAACAGACTCAGAGAAGCAGCCCCCAATTTTGAGAAGTCTTATGAAAACATATACAAACTCGTGGAAGGCTTATAGGAATTACCTAACTCCTGTTCCAATGTCATTGCGAGCTGAGGGCGAAGCAATCTTGTAGTCACTCCTCGCAATGACGAAAGGAAATGTACTTTGTATTAACCCTTTTCGATTCTCCATAATTGTCTTGGTAGTCCCTCTTCCTTGACACCTATTAACTACGAATGATAGACTTCGTGCGTCTTGAAGCGAATTGGTATTTTGTATCATCCAAAGCTGGAGAAAGCACGCCCCTTAGCTGAAGAAGTGGAGAAGTTCTTAAAAGGGCGTGGCATTTCTCCTTGGCTGTGCTCAGCCTGGGAGGAAGAGCAAGCCAAGTCCCAAGTACCCGGCTCCGACTTGGTCCTGAGCGTGGGGGGTGATGGTACAATTTTGCGGGCAGTTAGAGTTTCGGTACCACGGTCTGTGCCTGTGGTAGGGGTGAATCTGGGAACACTGGGTTTCATGACTGAGCTTAATACGGCGGAGATCTTTGATAAGTTACCTCAACTACTGGCAGGCGATGGCTGGGTGGATGATAGAGCTATGCTGGAGGCTGAGCTTTTAGCTCAAGGACAAAGGTCCGGCAGGATTTTTCATGCTTTGAATGACGTAGTCGTAGGTAGAGGGAGGCCGGCTCGACTGGTGTCTATTGAGACGATAATTGATGGCGAAATTGTGGCTACTTATCGGGCTGACGGAGTTATTGTAGCTACAGCTACTGGCAGCACTGGTTATTCTTTAGCCGCTGGTGGTCCTATCCTTTACCCACAGTCACGGGAAATCCTGCTCCAGCCTATATCTTCTCATTTCAGCTTGAATCAAGCTGTGGTTCTACCACCGGAAGCAGTGATTGAACTGAAGGTGACCACTACCCACGAAGCTATGTTTACTATCGATGGTCAGGTGGAAGTGCCTTTGGTTAGTGGAGATGGTGTCAGGATAAAATTAAGCTCTTATGTAGCTCGCTTCATCAGATTGCACCCTAAAGGTTATTTCTATAGCTCTCTTGAAGAAAAATTGAGAGGGAAAAGGTCGTGAAGGTAGATAAAGCCAAAATAAGTGATGTCTCACAAATGCACCAGTTAATCAACTCTTTTGCCGACAAGGGTGAAATGTTGCCTCGGGCATTAAGCGAGATATATGAGAATATCCGTGATTTTTTCGTGCTTCGTGAGAATGACCAGGTGGTTGGGTGTGTAGGTCTCCATGTTGCCTGGGCAGATTTAGCCGAGATAAAGTCCTTAGCTGTGAGTGAAGATAAGCAAGACCAAGGGCTTGGTTCCTTGCTTATCCAGGCGTGCCTTGATGAAGCTCGGGAACTAGGTATACCGACGATTTTCTGTCTGACTTACAAGCCAGCTTTCTTTGATAAACACGGTTTTCGACAGGTGGATAAATTAGAACTGCCCCGTAAAGTTTGGGGGGAATGTTTCCGCTGCCCTAAATTCCCCAACTGTGATGAAGTGGCTCTTATTTACGAAGTAAAGCGGAGTTAAAAGGCAATAGTTTTGAGATTGCTTTGCTTCGCTCGCGATGACAAAAGCGGGAATTCACGGACGCTCTATACGTATTTGGGCATGATTTAGAGGAGGGACGGTGTCAGAAGAGAAGACCTTATCGAGCCAGCGAGTCTATGAAGGTCGTGCCGTGAACTTACGTGTTGACACTGTGGAGAAAGCTAGTGGCAAAAGGGTGACTCGAGAAATAGTGGAACATAGTGACTGTGTGGCTGTGGTGGTTATGGATGCTGAAGATAATGTCCTTCTGGTGCGCCAATTTCGAAAGGCAGTAGAGAAGTTTTTATTAGAAATTCCAGCTGGAGGAATTGACCCTGGGGAAAGCGCTGAAGAATGTGTCCGCAGAGAATTGCAGGAAGAGATTGGTTATCTTCCTCGGAAGATAGAGAGACTGGGTGGTTTCTATTCGACTCCCGGTTATTGTACCGAATACCTGTATCTGTATTTGGCTACTGACCTTGTCCCAAGCCGACGAGAAGCGGAGGACACCGAAGGTATCGGGATAATCCGAGTGCCTCTGAATAAAATACCCACTCTTATTGCCTCCGGAGAAATCTGTGATGCCAAGAGCATCGCTGGGCTTCTTCGGGTGATATTGGCGAAGGGTAAACCTACGGAGCCAACGCTCCAAAAATGAAATTGGTAACCTTAACTATTGATGGCGTAGAGGTCAAAGCTAAAAGAGGTACCAAAATCCTGTGGGCGGCTTTGGACAACGTTATTTATATTCCTCATCTGTGCGCTATTCGAGAAGCTAACCACCCTTATGCTGGCTGTCGTCTCTGCCAGGTAGAAATTGATGGCTACAAGGAACTGGTTACAGCCTGTTCCGAACCTGTAAGCGAAGGGATGGTTGTCAGGAGCAATAGCCCCTGGGCAAACCGAGTCCGTCGTACAGCTTTTCAACTTATTTTGTCTAATCACCCTATTATCTGCTCGGAATGCTTTGCTAACGGCATCTGTGAGTTACAAGAATTAAGCCATTTCCTTAAGGTGCCATTAAGGCAGAGGCGCTTCCGGACTCTCTCTCGTAATTATCCAGTGGATGATAGTCATCCATTATTTGTTTATAACCCTAACTTGTGTGTCTTGTGTGGCAAATGTGTCTGGGTATGCAATGAACGAGGCAATGGCACCCTAAATTTTGCGTTCAGAGGTATGGAAACCATAGTCAGCACCTTTGGTGGCATTCCTTTGAAAGATGCTGAGTGTGATTCGTGTGCTAAGTGCGTGGTCACTTGCCCGGTGGGAGCCTTAGTGCCGAAAACGACAAAGTTATTCTGGGAGTAACAGAAGCAGGTCCTTAAAAGCGGAGTGTGAGCATGGAACAAGCAGAAGAATCTGGCTGGAAGCAGGTATATACAGGTAGCGGGGCTCATCTGGATAGGGTAGTGGAAATGTATAAAGAACTGGGCTATGAGACCAAGCTTGAGTCTCTATCACTTAAAGAAGCTGAAGGATGTTTGGAATGTTTCGAGGCTGACGAGGTTGTTTACAGACTTTACATAAAGGAAAAGGTTTCAGGCTCATAGGAAGCATTCTCTTCAGCCGTTGCTGTCTTCGGGACGATTATATTCACTGTCTTAAAGCTCTTCTCCTGAGTAACTCGAGGGCAACCACATTTCTCAGCACCTGGTTAGTGCCCTCATAGATTTGAGTAATTTTAGCATCTCGCATCATTTTCTCTATTGGGAAATCACGCATGTAGCCAACACCACCGAAAATCTGGAGGGCATCAACGGTGACTCTCATTGCCACATCGGAGGCAAAAATTTTAGCCATAGCGGCTTCTTCAGTAAAGTCTTTGGCGCCACTATCAATAGTCTTGGCTACAGTATAAACTAAGCATCTGGCTGCTTCTATTTCTGTAGCCATATTGGCTAACATGTGCTGGACGGCTTGGAAAGATGAAATAGGGTGCCCGAACTGTACACGCTCCTGAGCATAGGCTACAGCGGCTTCCAAAGCCCCTTGAGCAACGCCCACAGCTTGAGCACCGACACCGGGGCGAGTTTTGTCAACTACCTTCATGACCATGATGAACCCCATTCCTTCTCGGGAAAGGAGGTTATCTTTAGGTATTCGACAGTTGTGGAAGACTAACTCTCGGGTTGCCGAAGCTCGAATGCCCAATTTCTTCTCCTTTTTACCGAAAGAGAACCCTGGAGTGCCTTTTTCGACAATGAAAGCACTGGCTCCTCGCGGACCTTTGGCAAGGTCGGTTAGAGCAATAATAGTGTAGATTTCAGCTTCGCCACCATTGGTAATAAACTGCTTGGTGCCACTAAGAATATACTCGTTGCCATCCCGGGTAGCCGTTGTCTTAATACCAGCGGCGTCGCTGCCGGCTGTAGATTCTGTTAACGCGAAAGCAGCTAATTTATGACCACTGGCAAGGACAGGGAGGTATTTTTGTTTTTGCTCAGCGCTACCAAAGTCTATTATGAGGAATGAGCCCAAGGCTGAGGCAGCGTAGCCTACGGAAATACCACTACAGACACGGCTTAACTCTTCCATAACTAAGCACAATTCTAGGACACCACCCCCCAGCCCCTCGTATTCCTGCGGTATGAAGAGGCGAAACATGTCTACATTAGCTAGTTCTTTCATTATCTCCCAGGGAAATTCTTCCTTTTCATCCAATTCGGCTCGTACAGGTAGTATCTTCTCTTCAGCGATGCGCCGGGCTAATTGTTTGACCATTTTTTGATGCTCAGTTAAGAAGTATTCCATGAGCAACCCTCCAAAAATAATGAGGTATTTTACTGCCAACGCAGGTAAGTTATCAAGCTGATTCAAGGGGAAGTTTTTGTGGTATAAGAGAACATTGCCGACGACAGATTGCTGACAACCTTCAAAGATAATCAAAGGTTTTTGGCTACTCGAGAATTGCACGAATCGCTATTCTCCGCAGACGGTTGATTCTAAATTTCCTTCTCCACAGCGGCGCAAGTTATCTAATGGCTGTGAATACAAATCAATTAAGAAAGGGGCAAATGTTGGGTAGTGTATCAATTTGAAAATAAGGTGGTATCAATATAAAAGCGGTCTATCCCTCCTGTATACCCCATTAAAGGCGTATTTCAGGACGAAGAGGCCGCTTCCGCTAGCGTCTTTCACAAGGCAAAACATAGTGTCTGAGTAACGCCTGTTTCTTGCGTCGTGCGACCACTAACTGCTTGGGCAGTACTGCCAAGTACTGTAGGCTGGATGCTAACCCAGCCTAGCTTCAGTGTTGGGTACTACCTACACATTTTAACCTCCTTGAAGGTTGCCCTGTGTAGGGTTATCGAAGGGAGACTATGTTTTTCATTCTGTTGGCTAGACAGCCTGTAGACATCTTCTCCGTCCGAATAGGGGCTCTCAACCCCCTATCCCACAACGAAGCCCAGGGGGTGTGGCAAAAAGTGTGCCAATGTGACACCCCTCCTTCCTTACCCTTCTATTTCCCTTTCGGAATTGGGTAAGGCAAGTATATTATACTACAAAATGTTGATTTGAGTTAGTTTAGGTGGGAATTATATGATATACTGACGGATTTACACTGATCCTGTGACAAGACCTGTCTGGAGACAAGTTTTTGAAGCAGTCCTTATTGTCGAACCCAAGGCAAAGAAAAAGGAATGTCTATAACATCTATAGTAAATTCCAGCGCATAGAAGACATGGCTCAGCCTGGTAAAGGCGTCTATCAGGGCATCGTTGTAGCGAGTTATCAGTGGTAAATAAGAACGAGGCAAATCACAAGCGGTATGTGCTTAGCTTGGCAGCACTGACCTTTACATTTGCTTTTGCAATGCAACAGATTTGCATGCCGGTTCTGTTTAAGGAGATATCTGAAGACCTTGGCTTGAACCTAGTAGAAATAGGTATCGTCTGGGGTATGACTTTCTTGGCTAATTTGTTTACTGTCTTCATTGGTGGGTTGCTGGCTGACCGGTATGGGGCGAAGCGTACCCTTGGTATTGCCTGTTTTCTGGCAGGATTGGCCGGTGCATCGAGGGGCCTATCGTGGGACTTCGCTAGCCTAATGGCAACTGCGTTCTCGCTTGGTTTCGTGAGTGCGATTATACCAAGCGGTGTAATGAAGACCACTGCCACGTGGTTCTCTGGGCGACAGCTTGTGCTCGCCAACGGAGTTGTGACAACGGGTATGGGGGTTGGGTTTACATTAGGGGCATTGATTAGTGCCACAATACTGTCACCTCTACTTGGTGGCTGGAGAAACGTGTTGTTCTTATACGGTGCCATGTCAATGGTAGTTGGCCTGTTGTGGCTTCTCACCGTGAGGGAAGCTGATTGGGTTGGGTCAGCACGTTCTGAGAGTAGAGTACCAGTGCGCCAGGCGGTATCGCACGTATTTCCCATCAAAGCTGTCTGGCTTCTCGGTTTGACAGTGTTAGGTTATAGCGGCTGTATTCAAGGAATGATCGGTTACTTGCCTCTCCATCTGCGGGAAAGTGGCTGGACGGTGGCTAGCGCTGATGGTACTTTGGCTGCTTTCAATGGGTTCAGTAGTCTAGGAGCTATCCCACTGGCTTTGTTATCTGACAGGGTTGGTTTGAGAAAAGCAGTCGCTTTACCGGTCTTGTTAATCACTGTTGTGGGAGTGGCTTTACTGTCAGTGGTTGATAATGCAATGGTGTGGGTTCTGGTGATAATGGTCGGTGTCGCTCGTGACGGGTCTATGGGACTCTACATGACCATGGGCACAGAGACAGAGGGGATCGGGATGGCATATTCTGGGACAGCCTTGGGACTTGTTCTGACCATTTCCAATTTAGGCTCTTTTATTTCTCCTCCACTTGGCAATAGCTTGGCTGATACTAATTCAGGCTTACCATTCGTTTTGTGGGCGGCTTTTGGACTTGTGGCATTGCTGAGCTTGTGTTTCGTAAAGGAAACGGGGTGGAGAAAAGCCTGAATTTGCTTGAGGCAGGATTTCTGCTACCTATCAGGATGGGATATTTGATGAAGATGAGGTTTCCTCATTTGTCAAATGTTTCTTGCTTTACTCTTTTATCCTTGAGCATATGATGAATGTAGCACCCACCAGGGTAGCGACAGAGAATATGGAAGCATAATAGGTGCTGGTGACGTCAATTAGGAAACCGAAAAGAACAGGCATTGCTAGAGGCCCAACGTTGCTAAGTGAGGAAATGAAACCAACAACGCTTCCTACAGAGGTAGACAAACGTGTGTGCTGCGCTGGTATTGAAAGACTGATAGTGAGCACACCAGTAATGGTGAAACCTGAGAGAAAAAGAAATATCAAGAGAAGGGAAAAAGGCGCGTAATTTATTCCCACAATTGATGCGGCTGCAACCACCCCCAGTAGCCCAGTAATAAGCCTTCTATCATGAAATTTGTCTGACACAAGACCGACAATAGGACCAGCCAGAAAGAATCCTAAGGGGAGCAAAGATGCAAGTGCTGTGTTAAATGCCTTCATCTCGAGAACCTTCGGCATCCAGGTAGCGAGAGTATCATAACCACCCATCGAGGCTATTATGAAGAAAAGCAACACCCAAACGTACCTGTCCTTCAGAATTCTTCCAAAATTTTTCAACTGAAACTCTGATGTGCCTTTCACACTACTCCTTGCAAGACACCACCAAAGGACACACAGGGCTGCCGCAAACCCGGCATATGTTAGTAGAACGTGTCTCCAGTTCATAATTTCAAGCAGGTAAGGTGTAAGCCCAAGAGCGGTGGCATTACCAGCGGCAAAGCCTGACACGTAAACCCCGGTCGAAAGTCCAAGTCTTTTAGGTGACCACTCTTTGACTAAAAGAGATAAGCAAGGGAGTACTGCAGCTAAACCCAAGCCAAGGAAGAATTGACTGACCAGGAAGGTAGCCTGATTGGGATATAAAGCCCTTATTGCGGCGGAAACTGCAGACAGTGGAAGCGCTATCTTGATAGCATGCAGGTAGCCTATTCTGTCGCTTAGCAACCCCCATGGTATTCTGAAGAGGATCAGGCTTACCATTGCAGCCGAGAAGAGGAAGCCGAACTCAGTGTGAGACAGGTTCAGTTCTTGCATAATCATCGTCACCATCGGTGCTGTGCCAAACAAGAGTAGGTGCACCAGGAAGGCAACGCTAAAGGAAAGCGCCAGCATTACTGGCGCAGTAAAGGAGAATCTGGCTCGGAGAGTTTGTTCACTCATTTTCTAAGCATACTCTAACGAGTTCGAATCATAAATATTTGTGAACACTCAGATAGCAATTTCATTCTACTCAGTAATTGTGAAGGGTTAGATTTCTACTTTTTTACTTGGTACTTAGCTTTGCCTTGCTGATAGAGGTCATTGCCGTGAATATCGTTGATGACGATAGCGGGGAGGTTCTCTACTTCAAGGCGGCGGATGGCTTCGGGACCTAAGTCTTCGTAGGCTACTATCTCCACTTTCTTGATGGATTTAGAGATGAGCGCGCCAGCACCACCGACAGCGGCAAAATAAATGGCTTTGTGCTTTTTAATAGCTTCTCTAATGGCTTCAGAGCGACTACCTTTTCCAATCATGCCTTTGAGGCCAACGGCTAAAAGTCGGGGGGTATAACTGTCCATACGTCCACTGGTGGTCGGTCCGGCGGAGCCGATAACATGACCGGGGCGGGCTGGGGTTGGTCCCATGTAGTAAAGGGTCTGACCATTGAGGTCGATGGGCGGCTTCTCACCTTTTTCCAAAGCAGCTATCAGCCTTTTGTGAGCCGCATCCCGAGCCGTATAGACAATGCCGGTTATGAGGACCTGGTCGCCAGCCTTTAATTTTTCAATAATCTTCGGGTCAAGGGGAGAAGTGATATTTATGGGTTTCATTTTTTAAGTCTCCCTCTGTATTGGAGGAACGCTAAACTCTGGGGCGGCGATTTTTAATTTGGAGACAGTGGGAGGAAGGACTATGGGAACTAGTGGCTGTTTTCTGCCTATTCCCAGAGCTCTGGTTACAAGCAATCTTTTAAGTAATTGAATACCTAACGCTGGGTCAAGCCCTTTAGGGCAGGCTTCGGAGCAAGCTCCTGCCAGGTGGCAGTGCCATACCCCGTGGTCAGTATCTACGACCGGAAATCTGTCTTTGGTGCCGTTGTCTCGGGTATCAGCACAGTAACGGTAGCATTGGGTTAAGGCTTGGGGACCGAGGAAGAGTTTGTCGCTGGCGGAAGTAGGGCAGGCAGAAATGCAAATGCCACACTTTACGCAATAACTGAACTGCAGGAAAGAATTCAACTCTTCGGGTTTCTGGCAGAACTCAGCAGTTGGGTTCTCCATTTCCTGAGCATCAGGACGAATAATGTAAGGCTTTATGGAACGGTGTTTAAGCCCCATAGGGAGGATATTAGGGACTAAGTCTTTGATTACAGCGAAATTGGGTAAAGGCTTGATTTCCAAAGTTTCAGCTTTGAGTTCTTCTATTTGAGTGTGGCAGGCGAGGTAAGGGTAATTGTTAATGAGCATACCACAGGAACCGCAGATTGCCATACGACAGGAAGAACGGAAGGAAAGGCTACTGTCCAGGTTTTCTTTAATGTAAAAGAGGGCATCGAGCATGGTCATCCCATGAATGACGGGGACGATGAACTCTTGGAGATGCGGAGCTCTATCTTCTTCGGGATTGAACCTCTGTACTTTGAATTTTAGTTTTTTAACCTTTTCAGTACTCATATTTTTCCTTAACTCTGGAATAAAGCCACTGGCACATAGGTGCCCAAGGCGAAAGCGATGACACCTAAAGCTATGATAGTCCAGTTGATAACACGCTCAACTTTGGGTGATGGCATCAGCTCGAGGAGAATGCCTCTAAGTCCGTTAAGACCGTGATAGACGACAAAAGCCAAAAACAGTATATAGAAAGCCAGCCAAGAGCCTTTACCAGCCCTCTCTATCATGGAGCCCCAAGAGGTGGGCTCGTGGATTTCAACGCCGAAAAAGCCGAGGATATCCTCTAAGTGCATTAGCACCATGTGTATACCTAAGAATGCAGCTATAAGGGCAGCGGTGACTAACTGCGCAAACCACACGTAGGTATGGCGCATGCGGCGCATCAGAAACCTCCGTTAACGAAGTCGAATAAGACAACCAGAGCGAAAATCAGGACTAGTGCTATCATCACCAGAACGAGAGGGCGTTTCTTACGCAGCGAGTCTTTGTAGGGATAGACAGGGGGTGTTGGCTTACCCAGAACAAATCCTAATTCTTGTAGAATGAGGCGTAAGCCATTAAGACCATGATAGATAAAGGCCGCAAAGACAAGGTATTCTCCAGCCTTAAATACCGGATTATCAAAAAGCCTCATTATGATTTCATATATACCCTGCCCTTGAACGCGAAAGACAGTCATGACACATAGGTGAAGCATTAAGTATAAAACTAAACCTAAACCAGTTATGCGGTGAAAAAGGTAAAGATAGCGCTCTACTTGGTACCTGCCAGCCCATACCCAACCTCTCCATCCGAAATAATTTTCTTTAACCTGTCTTTGTGCCATAGTTCACCTTTTTAATATTTATTGTCATTGTGAGGAGCGTAGTGATGAAACAATCGCGGAAGTAATGATGAGATTGCTTCGCTTCGCTCGCAATGACATATAGGCGTCATACGTCATTTTTTAATATTTTCTTTCTACTGGCTGCCACATGGTTATGGCTACGGGGCTGTAGCCAAGACTGGGTCCAGTAGGAGTGTAGTAAGCCAGGGTGTGCCTGAGCCAGTTAACATCATCTCTTTGGGGGAAGTCGCGGCGGGCATGAGCCCCTCGGGACTCGGTACGGGTTAAAGCCCCGGTGATGATGACTTCGGCTAAGTCAAGTAAATTATCTACTTCCAGTGCAGATAAGAGGTCAGTGTTGTATATCCGTCCCAGGTCTTTTACTGAAGCTTGAGGTAATCGTTCTTTTAACTCTCTTATTTTTTTAAGAGCTGACCCTAAGTCTGAGCTGTTACGGAAGACGGCTACCTGGCTGTCCATAGTTTTTTGAAGTTCCTTGCGTAAGGTGTAAATATTTTCTTTACCGTCGTTCTTGAACTTGTGGAAAACTCTGGCTTCCTCTTCCTTTACGGTAGCTTCTTTAGGGGGTGTAGGTAGAGATTTTTGTTTAGCCACGTACTTAGCAGCTTGCTCTCCGGTGATTTTGCCCCAGACGAGGCACTCAGCGGTAGAGTTGGCACCAAGACGATTAGCTCCGTGAAGGGAAGCGCAAGCAGCTTCACCGGCTGCCCAGACACCTTCGACCGGGGTGGCTCCGTTGATGTCAGTATGAATACCTCCCATAAAGTAATGGGCAGCGGGGCGGATAGGGATAGGCTTGTAAATAGGGTCAATGAAGTTAAATTTTATGGCAATTTCCCTAATCATGGGTAGACGCTCGTTAATCTTCTGGGCTCCTAAATGGCGCAGGTCAAGGTGGACATAGTCAAGACCATCAGGTCTGGGGAACCCTCTGCCTTCTTCAATTTCGGTTATCTCAGAACGGGAGACGATGTCCCTCGGGGCTATTTCCATCTTGGTGGGAGCGTACTTGGACATGAACCTTTCGCCTAAGCTATTGAGCAAGTAGCCCCCCTCTCCTCGAGCCCCTTCGGTGATGAGGATGCCCGAAGGTACGAGACCTGTGGGATGGAACTGGACAAATTCCATGTCCTTTAAAGGCAGCCCGGCTCGGTATGCCATAGCCATACCATCACCAGTAGCAGTCAAGGAGTAAGTGGTAAAACCATACATGCGACAGGCACCACCGGTAGCGATGATTAGACATTTGCTATGGAGGCAGAAAAAGTCGCCCGTGGTCAGATTCCAGACAGTTAAACCCTGGAAAGAACCTCTGTCGGTGAGAATGGAGGTGGCATAGCATTCATCGTATCTGGTGACATTGGTATATTTCTGGAGAGTGTCGTAAAGAGTCTGCATTTCAAAGAAACCAGTCTTGTCAGCAGCGAAGACGGCACGGTCAAAGCTGTGACCGCCGAAGGGACGTTGAGCAATTCTACCATCGGGACGACGGGACCAAGGAATCCCCCAGTGTTCGAGGAGGAGCATCTCTTTAGGAGATTCTTCGACAAAAAGCTTTACCACATCTTGGTCAGCCAGGAAATCGCTACCTCTGATGGTATCCCAAGCGTGAAGTTCAAAGCTATCACCTTCTTCTGGCTGCATTACGGCTGCGGTACCACCTTCGGCACAAACGGAATGGGAGCGCATGAGCTGGACTTTGGAGATAATGGCAATATCAATATCACCGGTACGAGCCGCTTCTATGGCAGCCCGCAGTCCAGCTATACCTGAGCCCAGAATTAGAAGGTCATGACTTTTAGTCATCATAATACAGCTTCCTTCCAGCGAGCAGCATTACATTGAATATTTACTGCCACAGGCAGACTAGCAATGTGGGTGGGGAAAGTCTCTATGTGCACGGCTAAAGCTGTGGTTCTGCCACCAAAACCTTCGGGACCGATACCTAACGAATTCACCCGCTCCAGAATTTCTTTTTCCAGTTCAGCAACTTCTGGGTCAGGATTTGGTTTTCCCACCTGCCGTAAGAGTGCTTTCTTAGCCATGGTCATGGCTTTTTCAGCAGTGCCACCAATACCGATGCCGACAATTACCGGCGGGCATGGGTTACTACCAGCTTCATCTACAGCTTGGACAACCGAGTTAATGACTCCCTGGCGTCCCTGGGCTGGCTCCAGCATAAAGAGGCGGCTCATGTTTTCACTGCCGCCGCCTTTGGGCATGACTATGATTTTGAGGTTTTCGCCGGGGACTATATCGGTATGGATAATGACAGGAGTGTTATCTTTGGTGTTGACTCGGCTGGAAAAAGGCTGGCGTACTATGGACTTACGTAAATAGCCTTTTTCATAGCCTTGGCGGACACCTTCTTCTATGGCTTCATAAAGGTTACCGCCGGTGATGTGGACATCCTGCCCTATTTCAAGGAAGACGATGGCAGTGCCAGTATCTTGGCATAGCGGCAATTGTTCTCCCCCAGCCAGGCGTGCATTTTCCAGAAGCTGGTCCAAAGTCTGTTGTGCCAAGGGTGACTCTTCTTTGTTTCGGGCTTCGGTTAATGCTTGAAGGACATCATCATTAAGAAAGAAATTGGCTTCCTGGCAAAGACGAGCAACTGTTTGGCTAATCAGACTGGCTTCAATTTCCCTCACTGGCTTTATCCCAGTTTCATTATGTTTACCAGTTCTCGCACGGCATCGGCTGATTTCTTGAGAGCAGCACTTTCTTCTGGAGTAAGTTTTAGTTCAATTATCTGTTCGATACCATTCCTGCCTAATTTGACGGGCACACCGACGACAACGCCTTTAATGCCATATTCACCGTCCAGATAAGTAGCGCAGGGAAGTATTTTCTTTTTGTCAAAAAGTATAGCTTCAATCATCTGTGCAGTGGCGGCGGCTGGAGCATAATAGGCGCTTCCTGTTTTCAGTAAAGCTACTATTTCACCGCCACCTTTTATAGTCCTGTCCACAATCTTATCAATAGTTTCTTCCGGCAGAAATTCTGTTATAGGAATGCCACCTACAGTGGTTAATCTGGGGATAGGTACCATAGTGTCACCGTGCCCGCCGAGGACACAGGCATAGACATCGTCTACGGAAGCCTTGAGCTCTTGGGCTAAGAAAGTCCTGAACCGAGCTGTATCTAGGATACCTGACTGTCCGAAGACACGGTTTCGAGGGAATTTACTTATATGCAGGGCTAACTGAGTCATGGCATCCAGGGGGTTAGCTACCATGATGATGATACAGTTAGGCGAATATTTCACCACCTGCTCGGTAACCGACTTGACTA
>CAZJMM010000004.1:0-10973 GCA_964547155.1 uncultured Dehalococcoidaceae bacterium
CATTTGATACCCCGGCACCACTGTAGCAGGTTATGGTCACTGGCAATTTTGCCTTTCCGCCAAAGATATACCTCATTGGCGTGAGCTGATTTATTATCTCGTCCATCGCCACACCCAGGAAGTCGGCGAAAAACAAGAAAGCAATCGGTCTCATTCCGGTGACGGCGGCACCAATAGCTGACCCCAAAATTGCTGTCTCGGATATCGGCGTCTGTCTTATTCTCTCTGGTCCATGTTTATCAAATAATCCCTTCATTTCACCAAAGGCTGCTCCCCAGTGTTTTCCTATATCTTCGCCAAGGATAAATACAGTGGGATCCCTGCTTAACTCCTCATCATAGGCTTCATTTATGGCTTGACCATAGGTTATCTCTCTCATTGTTTCCCTCCTTAAGCATAAACATCTTCTAACGCTTCCTCAGGAGCCGGAAGTGGACTTTCCTCAGCAAACTGCACCGCTTTTTCTATTTCCCTTTTCATTTCTTGGGCAATTTTATCGGCATCCTCTTTGGTCAAGACACCCATCTCAATAAGCTGCTTTCTGAATCTTGGGAAGGGGTCTTTTTTCCTCCACTCCTCAACCTCCTCTTTAGTTTTGTAGGTCTGTGGGTCCCCCTCAAAATGACCGCGATGTCGATAGGTTTTACACTCAATTAGGGTAGGACCTTGACCCTTCCTCGCTCTGGTAACGGCTTCTCTTACCGCCTTATATACTGCTAGAACATCATTGCCATCGACCGTTTTGCCAGGTATGCCATATGCCTTTGCCCTATCGCTAAGGTTAGCCAGCTTACAAACGGCGGAAAGAGGGGTAGATTCGGCATACATATTATTTTCAATAACATAGACTACCGGTAGGTTCCAGATTGCAGCCAGATTTACCCCTTCGTGAAACCTAGAAGTGTTGGTGGCACCATCACCAAGAAAGCAGATAACAACCTGGTCTGTTCCCCTCATTTTGGCAGAAAGAGCGGCTCCGGCGGCAATGGGTATACTCGCACCTACAATGGCGATGGCGCCCAATATACCCATCTCCATATCAGCAATGTGCATGGAGCCACCCTTACCCTTGTTGTAGCCGGTTTTCTTGCCATACAGTTCAGCCATCATCCGGGCTGTCTTTCCACCCTTGGCAATCAGATGCCCATGTCCACGATGAGTGCTGGTGATATAGTCATCAGGTCGCAGATTGGCGCAGGCACCTGTAGCTACTGCCTCCTCACCAGCGTATATGTGAGCAGCGCCTGGTATATTCCCGGTCGCAAATTCTTTAACCACTCTTTCCTCAAAAGTCCTGATGCGCACCATCACCCTGTACATGTCTATTAGTTTTTCCTTTTTAATGTCCATGGTATCCTCCTCGTATTCCCTGTCTTTAGCTATTCAAATGCTGGATTAATTCAACCGCTTCTCATCACTGTCATTTCTCAAGTCAATTGACCACCTTGGGTGCACTATCGAACTAAAGTATTACACAGTTACCATTTCTTCAGCAAGAGATAGCACAAAGATATAGGGCTGATGCCAAAGATCTGGAAAAAGCAAGAGTTATCCTTCAAGTGGCAGGTATTAAGCCACAAAGTCCCAAGCTTTTTGCTCGCTAACTCGAGACCTTGAGCATCCAAGGAATGAGCAGCCTAACCTCTACAAATTGCACATTTCCTCAGAATGTTTGGCTGCCGTTTGAAGCGGCGTTATCATTTCCTTGACCCTCTGGATGGCTCCATTCCTTTGTAGTTCATTATTCGACATTTCTGATTCATAGGATCTGTTATTCTTAGGACCTATATCTGCCATATTATGAAGTCGGTGGCGAAGGGCACCCTAAGTGGTATGACACTCTATGGAGAGAATAAGACTGCTAGCTACAGACAATCATCAGATCACACAGAACAGGCGAATGTTGTTCAGGCGCTGGTGACACCCCGATTGTTAGTCGTATGGCACTATCATACCATTAACATCATATGCGGAAATAGTTTATTGTGAGTACTAAAAAAGGGAGGTAAGCAAATGCAAGCGTATTGTATGAAGTGCCGCAGAAAGAGGGAAATGAAGGATCCTAAGAGCATAATAATGAAGAACAAAAGACCGGCAACTCGGGGCGTATGCCCCGTATGTGGAACCAAGATGTTCAGGATAGGTAAGAGCTAAGGCTACGAGCATCAGAGACTGCTGAAAGCCAGGTATCTGAGACAGACACCTGGCTTTTCTATTGACGATGACATACGTATACTTTTCGGGGTAAATTCACCCCAAACGGTCAAGACCCTGGAAGCATATAATACCTTCACGGATTCAGGAACTAGTCAAATCCCTAAAAATGCTTCCCTAACATAATCATTTCCCAGAAGTTCCGAGCCTTTCCCCTCTAGAGTTACTTTCCCTGTTTCCATTATATAAGCTCGGTCAGCAAACTTTAAGGCATAATGAACGTTTTGTTCAACCAACAAAATGCTGATTCCCCGTTCTTTAAGCCTCTCTGAAGTTTTAAACACCTCAAAAGCCATTATGGGCGCTAGTCCTTGCGAAGGTTCATCCAATAGCAGTAATTCAGGATTCGACATGATACTCCGCGCTATAGCTAACATTCTTTGTTCCCCGCCGCTCAGCGTGATAGATAGTTGATTCTCTCTTTCCTTCAACAATGGAAATGTTTGATAAACTGCATTGAGCATGGCTTTTGTATGCGTTTTTGCCCTAGAGCTGTACGCACCTAGAAGCAAGTTTTCACGCACTGAGCAGTTGGTAAACAATTTCCTGTCCTCAGGTACAAATGATATCCCTAAATTCACATTTTTATAAGGAGGTAAACCAGTAATTTCTTTCTCATGAAAAAGGATAGTGCCTGATGACGGTTTAAGCAGTCCAACTATAGTGCTTAAGAGCGTTGTCTTTCCAGCCCCGTTAGGACCTATCAAAGCTACGAGCTCGTTATTCTTGACCTCAATGGAAACATCCCAGAGAACCTGCAAGCCCCCGCGGATTACGTTTAAATTCCTAATCTCTAACATAAGCCTCTCCCAAGTAAGCCTCAATAACCTTAGTATCTTTACCTATTTCTTCAGGTTTTCCGTCAGCTATCTTCATCCCTTGATTAAGCACAATAACGCGGTGCGATATTCCCATCGCAGCACGCATATTATGCTCAATCATAAGAATTGTAATTCCATCATCACGCAATCCTTGAATAATATTGCTTACTTGCGTGGTTTCTTTGGGATTTAAGCCAGCCATTACCTCATCTAATAGTAAAAGTTTAGGCTTCGTGCCCAATGCTCTTGCAATTTCAAGCATCCTTTGCTCGAACACCGCTAAGTTCGAAGCTGGGGTTCTACTCTTATCCGCCAGCCCAAATTTTTCCAGTATTTGATTAATGTCCCACTTTATGTCAGAAGTTCCTTTATCTTTGTCGCATCCAAAAATTGAGGCCGCAAGGATGTTTTCATATACACTCATGCTGGGAAATGGTTTAGGTATCTGGAAGGTTCTGGCTATTCCTAACCTACAAATGTTATAGGGTCTAAAGCCAGTTATATTCTTCCCCTCAAATTTGATAGTACCGGATGTTGGAGGAAACGTACCAGTTATCACATTAAAAAGTGTTGTCTTTCCAGCTCCGTTAGGACCTATCAAACCAACAATTTCACCCTCATGTACATAAAAGTCCACGTTATAAAGGGCGCAAAGTCCTCCAAAATGCCTTGTTACTTCTATGCCCTCAAGCAGCTTCATAAGTTTAACCGTTTATAATAAAGGCTTGGTAGTTGTTAAAGGGCTGGCATTCCTCTGACATTTTCCCTGACAGGGCCAGCCCTAGGTCTTATGGTAATTTCCCTTTGATAGTTTGTCAACATCTTGTATTACACATTATCTGCGCACTTCACGGGTTCAGGTACCTTTCTTAAAAAGCTTTCCAGTCATGCCTTCTGGCAGACTAAGGATAATAATTATCATTATTGTCCCAAGGATTATCATGAAATAGTCCTTGAAAGTAGTGAGCAGATACTCTTCCAGCAATGAAATAACCACAGCCCCGGCAACAGGCCCAATGATTATTCCTGTTCCGCCTAATAATGTCATTATAGCAGGCATAAATGAATATAATGAGTTAAAGGCAATGCCAGAGTCTATATATCCCCACCTGGGGGCAAATGCGGCGCCTAATAAACCAATGAACGTGCTACTAACGGCAAAACCTAATACCTTGTACAAAGTGGTGTTGACGCCGAAATGAATAGCCGCATCCTCGCGTTCACCTATCATCCTCAATGCAAGGCCCAGTTTAGTTCTCCTTAAAACGATTGTAGATAAGACTATTACAAAAGTGATTGCTAATATTGGATAATAAACGTCGGTAGGGGTGATGAACCTGCCACGCGTCCCGGTTACTTGCATCTCCCAAAATAAAATGGCATTATTCAAAAGTTCAGCTAGTCCAAAAGTAAGTATGGCGAAGTAGATGCCTTTCAATCTCAGAGTCACGAGACCAACGCACAACGCGAAGATGAAGTTGATTGCAGCAGCTAAAAGCAGAACGAGAGGGATAGGTAAAATTCTACTAAATATCGCTGTAATGTACACGCCTATCCCAAAGAAGGCTGCGGATCCCAATGAAACATATTTTGTGGTACCACTAAAGAAATGCCAGCTTATAGCTAATCCGACCCAGACCAAAACGCTCGTCAGCAACGACAAATAGTAGGTTGTTGCGAAGAGAGGAGCAAACGCTACCACTATAAAAGCTAAAAGAGGACTAAGTTTTAGGAAGGTTGAGAATTTCGTGTTAGTCAAATTCAAATACATTCACCTCGCGAAAAGACCTTTGGGTCTGATTAGAAGTATCAATATTAAAGCAGCGTAGATGATGACAAGTGTTAAAGCTGGATGTATGACTCTCATCGTAATGTATGAAAGATAACCAAACACAAACCCTCCCGCGATATTGCCTTTGAAACTGCCAATACCAGCTAAAATTACTAACACTAAGGCAATTAACGTATAAGGAGTACCCATGAACGGATTTATCGTCGAATATAAAACACTTATTAAAGTGCCTGCCCATGCAGCCAGCAAAATGCCTAGACTAAACGAGATGGCATAGATGTTAAAGATGTTGACTCCAACAAGCTGAGCGCCTTCAGGTTGGTCAACTGTAGCTCTCATGGCTATGCCTGCCTTCGTGAAGCGCAAGAATAGATAGAGGAATACGTTTATAATAATGGATATCAAAGCAATGACAATTCTATTTATCTCAAAACTTACACCGAAAATGTCAATCATCCCCAGTGAGAATGCCTCATACCCCCTGTAGTTTGCCGTCCAAAGGACTATAGCTAAGTTCTGAATTACGAAGTAAAGACCAAAGCATAGCAGAAGCGATCTAAACTCAAGTTCCTCACCTGATCTTGATGACTTTACCATCCCTCGAAGGAGCAATAAATAGACCAAAACTCCGATTAAGAACATGAATGGCCCAACAACAATAATGGAGGCAAATGGATTCATGCCGAAAAGTGTAAAACAGAAGAAAGCTAGGTAGGCGCCAATCATTAGAAATTCTCCATGGGCTACATTAAGTATCCGTGTAACCCCATATTGCACATTGAGCCCCACAGCTACAAGCGAATAAACCGCTCCTAAAATTGCGCCTCCAATAATTATGTCCAATGTAAGGTGTAGAATCATGAACTCACTCCACGCTTTTAGGTCAGATTATCTGCTGAATCCACCGTCTTGCTGACAGAATAAAATCAGCCTCAACCGCAAATCTGATTAAATCAGTTCATTTTCACGTGGTACTCCACAGCTAGCTGTGGAGTACCACGTTACTTTCAGTAAGATATCTTAGCAACCCACTTTTATGGCCATTGAGGTTTCGGAATCCATTCGGCACTGGCTTTGTCTAATGGCCAGATTACTTTCAGTATGTCCTCACCCTGCCACTGACAAAAGTAACCGGCGCCAGGAGCATCCAGGTAGACGTTTTCCCAGTTCCACTTCGTAGGCCCGAGCACTGTATCAAATGTTTCGGTAGCGAGAGCGTCCCTGATCTTCTTCCTGTCGAGGCCATATTTTTCAACAGCTTTAAATAGCATCTCATGGCCTACATAGGCTGCTATAGTGTTAGGGCCAGGAGTACCCTTAGCAGCCGCTTCATATTTTCCGGCAAACTCAAGTAATTTGGGAGATGTATTATAATCTACCTCGAATCCGTGGTATTCCATAATTCCCGTCATAGCTTTGACGCCAAATGTTGGCACCATTATCAGCGGATACTGAGATCCTGGGCCCATAAACATTATCCTCGGAGAATAACCAAGATCCATGCACTGCTTTATTAGTAGCGTGCCGTCCCCTGGATAGGTGGAAGCCCATAAAGCGTCCACTTTCGCTTCCTTAAGCTTCTTTATTATCGGAGATAGATCCGCAACAGTCATTGGATAGAGCTCCGGTCCCACCGCAACCGGTATGCCTCTTGCGGCTAGCTCCCCTTTTACTTGCCCAGTCCACTCTATGCCATGCAGGTCGCTTATGCCAATAATGCCTATCCGGGATGCCTTAGCCCACTGGAAGAAATCTGCCGCATTCTTGGCTCCGAAAGGCGGTTGCATTAATACTGGGAACATCCATTTCCCTGCCCCAGACTTTATGAGGTCCACTACTTGACCACTCCCCATGGCGTGCGCAATTTCTGGGTATTCATATTTCTCATATATTGTAAGTACAGCGAAGTTCTGAGATGTTCCCCACGGAGCGAACATTAGGTCAACCTTATCCTCAACCATGCATTTCTCGGTAAGCCTAATTAACGTCTCCGCGTCGCTTTTACAATCGTATTTTTTGAACTCGATCGGCAGTTTTTTGCCGTATTCAGGAACGTAGAGCCCGCCATTAGCATTGTAATCATTAATAAGCGTTTCCATCCAGATGGTGCCCCATAATAATGGACCTGGCGCGAATATCCCTGTAAACGAGTCAACATTCCCTACAACTATTTTTTCTTTTGGTGCTGGCGCTGGTGGCGCTGGTGGAGTTGGTGTTGGCGTAGGTGTCGGCGTTGGGGTTGGTGTTGGTGCTGGGGCACAGGCACCAAGTAGGAACGCCGCAACTACTGCAAACACTAACAAACCAAACAATACTTTATTTTTCACTTGTTTCTCCTCCTTTCTAAGACTTTTATAACTGTATTAGGTCGCATTACCATGAAATCTCACCTCATTTCCCACCCCCTGATGACAACTATCTTTAGATATTCATCCTGCTTTTCTCCTCTAATTTGCACCTCCTTCCTTAATGTGACTACTGGTCTTAACCACTGCATCCCGCTACAAGTTCAGCGGACATAACAAAAAAGGCACCAGCCACTACTATGTTTGCCAGTGCCCTAAGTACCCTCGCTTCATCTTTAAACACCTCTGCCGTATTAAATTGTGGTCTCGTTCACTTACAGTGTTGTTAACATTACTACTATTATCGCAAAATTGTCAACATGCCCCATTTTGCAACCCAATATCATTTCTTTAATATGTGTACTGCAACAGCCCCAGACTCCAAGTCTGCGACCTCGCCTCCTAAAACATGAGCCAAACCCACTTTAGCATTAGCAACTTGCCGTTTTCCAGCCTGACCTCTAAGCTGCCAGACAAGTTCTGCTACTTGGGCTACACCAGTAGCGCTAATAGGATGTCCCTTTGACAGAAGACCACCGCTCGGGTTTACTGGTAACTTTCCACCAATTTCAGTCATTCCTTCCTCAATCAGCCGTACTTCTTCACCTCTCTGGCAAAAACCTAACTCCACATAATGCTGCAACTCGTTAACAGCAAAAGCATCGTGAAGTTCACACACATCTATTTCTTCAGGTCCTAAACCAGCCATTTCATAAGCTTCCTTAGCACACTTATAGGTCATATCAGAGAACGTTATGTCCTTCCAACGATATGAATAATCCCCGCTTTTCAGCGTTGAAGCTGCAATTATGATGGGTTTGCCAGTATATTTCTTAGCCAAACGCCGAGAAACTAGAATCGCGGCTGCAGCGCCATCAGTAGCAGGACAGCACTGTAACAAGGTAATGGGCTCGCAAATAGCTCTGGAATTTATTATCTCCTCAATAGTGAGCTCCTTTTGATATTGAGAGTACGGATTCAAGCATCCATTATGGTGATTCTTGACCGAAACCTTTGCAATTTGCTCCAGAGAAATGCCATACACATCCATATATCTTCTCTGGGCTAAAGCAAATTTGGCTACCGTATTCATTCCCAATTCTCCTGAAATGTCGCCTTTGGCTGGTGGTATAAGTTTTCCGGCTACAGGACTCGTAGTCATGGATTCAACGCCGACAACGATTCCGATATCGTAGAGACCCGAAGCAATATCCCACCACCCCTTCCTAATGGCTGTTGCTCCACCAGCACAGGCATTCTCAATATTGGTTAGTTCAATACCAGTTATACCTGCCTCCCTCAGAACTGCCTGACCGACAACCATTCCGCCGTATAGATTGGCACAATAAGCAAATTGTATATCCTTTGGATTGACACCAGCGTCTTGGAGAGCTGCACGAACTGCCTCTCCTCCTAATTCATATGTCGCTCTTTCTGGAAATTTTCCAAAAATAGTGCTGCCTACACCGATAACCGCTACTTCTTTCATCTTTTTATACCGCCTTCACGACCCCGGAAGGTCCAAATGTATACCCAATGACTTCTTGTTCTCCTTCGTTCCACAATTTTTCAATGGTTAACTCCATATCCATACCTATCTTTAAAGGTTGCTCTTGCCAATGTCTAAGTTGGCTAAAAATCCTTATTCCCTCAGGTAACTCTATCCAACCAATTGCGTACGGAGGCTCAAAGTGTCCGCTAGGCATATGTACGATAGTGAAGCTATATAGCTTCCCTTGACGACTCAAATTTATACGCTTCAAATCTCGACTGAAGCAGTTCAGGCATACTTCTTTTTTAGGGAAAAATGTTTTCCCGCATGCCTCGCATCTACACCCCACCAGCACCCATCTTCCGGAAACCTCCTCGAAAAGCCCCTCACGGAACGGTATTTTGGCGATCATTCGCTACTCCTAACCACAGATGTCATAGTGCATAACCCCGTAACTCGCATCACGTAGAAACCTTCTCTGTTAGTTCAATCAAAATTCCCCTTGTAGATGACGGGTGTATAAAAGCTACCTTAAGAGTCCCCACAACTTGTGCTTCCTCACCTATGAGACGCACACCCTTTAGCTTGAGTGCCTCCAGTTTCTGATTGATATTTTCCACCTCCACCGAAATGTGATGTAAGCCTTCGCCTCGTTTCTCCAGGAACTTAGCTAAAGCCCCATTAGGATTAATTGGCTCAATGAGCTCAACGGTTACTTCTCCAGCCACTAAAAAAACTGATTTGAACTCCCCCAGTGGATCTATGAAAGGCGCATCAGTAGATCGCTCTAAACCGAAAACTTCAGAGAATAGTCTCGCTGCCTCCTCAATATCCTTTGTGATTATCCCCACATGGTCAATCCTTTTGAACAATTTGTCCTCCCGAAGCTTGAAAAGTTCACTGCTTGCTGACTACAACTCAATCTCCTTGAGGTCGCTTGCTATGATTAACTTTGGCTCAGTAAAGCTTTGAATTTCCTCAGGCGTAAACCCGGGTGCTATCTCTTTTAGGATTAGCCCTCCTGGTGTTACTTCGATCACAGCCATATCAGTGACGATTAGAGAAACGCATTTTGGTGCTGTCAACTCATACTTACATTGTTTGACTATCTTGGGTCTACCATCTTTGGTGGTGTGAGTCATGGCTACTATGACTCTTTTGGCCCCCGTGGCAAGGTCCATAGCTCCCCCGATAGCTGGTGGAAACCTATCTTTCCTGATCCATACACAAACGTCTCCTTCATAGTCAGCCATATTTCCGATTGCCCAACTAGCCAAGTCGCCCTTCTCAGATACCTCTAGCGCCCCAAGAACACTAATATCAATGTGCCCACCCCTGATCATAGCGAATGATTCATCATGGCTGAAAAAACTCATTCCCGGCAATGCAGTGACAGGCTGAAAGCTTGCATTGAATAAGTCCCAATCTGCTTCTTCTGTTGATGCTATGCCACCATAGCCCAGTGCCCCATTCTCTGTATGGAACAGAACATCCCTTCCCTGCGGCACAAAGTTGCAAGCGAGAGACGGAATGCCACCACCGAGATTGACTATCATTCCGTCTTGAAATTCCTTAGCCACACGCAAAGCTATCGTTTGCTCATCCAGTTTTCCTTTTGTATTACTCATCTCCTACCGCCGTTACCTTGTAACTACACGGTCTACATATATCCCAGGGGTTACTATCACCTCAGGTTCTAACTCTCCAGGTTCCACCACCTCTGCTACTTCAGCGATAGTTATGGTTGCTGCTCCAACCATCGTCGCATTGAAAGTACGCGATGTACCCTTGTAAACAAGGTTGCCATAGCGATCCGCCTTGTAAGCCCAAATAAAGCCGAAATCAGCCTTAATAGCATGTTCCAAGAGGTACCGCTTATCCCCAAACTCCCTGACTTCCTTCCCTTTCTGAAGGAAAGTCCCAACACCAGTGTGAGTATAGAAAGCAGGAATACCTGCCCGAGCTGCCCTTATTCTCTCCGCAAGGGTTCCTTGAGCTACCAGCTCGATTTCAATATCTTGTCCCTCTTGCAAAGCTCTTACTATGGGAAGAGGTTCTTTCATTTGATATACAGCCATCCCTGGGACAGAGATGATCAGTTTGCGAACCTGCCCGTTTCTTAACAATAATGAGCCGTCTGCGAAAGACTCTGGAACTTGGATAGTTCTGGCAGCTGCCTTTTGGGTTTCTATCCCCAATACTGGAGCATTACCCACAAGGGTGAGGTTCTTTACCGAGCGTCGGGCTAACGCCCTAAACAAGGTTGACGGCATTCCACCCACGCAACCAAAGCCACCACACAATATGAC
>CAZJMM010000004.1:10983-21489 GCA_964547155.1 uncultured Dehalococcoidaceae bacterium
GAGACAGCAATATGACTGCACCGTCAAAAACATCCGCTACCGCTTCATCGCTACTTGGCACAACTTTGTTTATTGCCATTAGCCCCCTGCCGTCTATTTCTTTTTTGGCACTACGTATAAAACCTTAATATTTATTCTGTTACTTTGGGCCAATACCCATAATATGCAAATGACTTATGTTTAGTCGTAGGCCACTCACCATAAAACTGGAGAACTTCATCGCCGGGTTTCTTTTTCAACCACTCTTTCTCAAAGTCGGCAAATTTCAGTCCCCTTGCTTTTCTACCCATTCTTTCTTGCTCGCGGAGTAAATTTGTTTTCTCCTCGTCCACAAGCAGCCTTTTTTCGTCATAGGCGACCTTGTAAACATTCTTGGCTGCCCAGTGAGAGATGACTCCATTCTCCAAGTCCTGCATTACTGCTGACGGGTCACGGTCGAGCGGATCCCCATATCCTCCCCCTCCACCAGTACCTCCTGCAATCAAATCCCCTTCCTTTGTCGGTTCAACTATACAAGGATATCCCCTCAGCTTATAGTTACCCTCAATCGCATGTTCCTCATAGAGCATTCTGGATGAGCTTGGTATTTTCTCATCTGTTTTATTTAACATCTCATTTACATTAGCATTATTAATTGCCATGAAAGGCAATGCTGGAATGCCATAACCTCCAAAGAGCCCTTGCACGAATGTCATCCTGGAACCAAAGCCCCAAGTGCCTAAGAAGGTCATAGGCACGCCATGTACTTTGATAGCGTAATCCGCGCCTACACCACCTCTATATTTACCATGCCCACAACTGTTTTGATGGAAACCACGGTAAAGATAAAGAAAGGGTAGATGTGCCTCTAAGCTTTCGACCTCTCCCGGTTCAGAGGTCATTGGCGCAAAATAGGCACCAGCAACGTTCACGCCGTCTTTAAAGCTTCGTGCTCCAAATCCAATGGAGTTCATCTCCGCGCCTACATCAGCAAAGGGTTCTCCATATTGATTTAGCCCTCCGTAAGTTATAGTATTAAATCCTCGATTACCGGCACACTCAGCGCGCTCTGGAGTTGTAGAATATATAGCTTCTTGAATTAGATGCTGTATGATCAAAGAGCTTGTCTCCATAACATACGGTGCACCTGCTTTTGGACTCTCGCGAGAAGAGTCTGCTATCGAGCCTTGTGGAATCTTGAACGATATAGGCTCCAATACCCCTGCATTGTGAGGCAGGTCAGAAAACAAATGACCTAACCAGTAGACCATATTTATGGCCATGACTCCCAATGGATGGCAATTGATTACCCGATTTGAAACTTCGGGTGAGGTACCTTCGAAGTCAAAGTATAGTTGATCACCTTTTTTCTCCATAGTAACAGCGATTTTCATTAGTGCGGGCATTGTTCCCACAATATCTACAAACTGTACTTGCCTAAATTTACCGTCATTCCACTGACCAATCCGTTTCCTTGCTGCATCAGCAGTAACCTGAATGATGTACCTAAGGATGCCAATCAGATATTGAGGCGTTACTTTTTCCACAACAGATGAGAGGCGTCTTTCCATTATTCTTAAAGCCGCCATCCGTGCTTTGATATCCAGAGTGAGTGCCCGAGGATCCCGTGTCATGTGGTTCATAGCATTGAGGACATCCTCTCTTAATAAATAATTCTCAGCAATCTTGATGGGGGGCATTTGTATACCTTCGTCATATATACTCTCTGAGCCCGATGGCATACCACCTGGTTCACAAGCACCGCATTCCCCACTATGGATAACAGCTCCCACCCAGCATACCATTTGATCTTTGTAGAACAATGGCACGAATACACCCATATCCGGAGCATGCACACCCATGTAAAAAGGGTCATTTGCAAAGAATGCATCCCCAGGCTTGACGCCAACGCTAGGGTCATTTAGCCAATGCTTCATGATATATTTTATTCCCAGTTGACCTAATACGGCGTGAAAGTACAAGCCTGTGGCACAGACAGCGTTGTCCCCAGACCTTGTATATATAGCACAAGCCGTATCACCCCAGCGACACCCTGTGCTGCCGCCGAGCTTCACTAAGGTCTCGTTGCCCTCGGACGCTATGGTATACAGTTTATGTAGAAAAATTCCGGCTCGGGTGGGATCAATACCTTTCATATATTCCCGTTCTTCTTCTGTTGCTAGTTCTGGATGCAACCGCTTCCTGAGCTCAAAATCAATTCCGCCTGGCATTTCATCCTCCTTCATATTTGTTCAGATTCTCGTTAGACACTATGTTTAAGGACTCCGACGAGGTAGGGATCCAGTCTAAGTGTCCATTCAGGTTCTACCACAAGGGTGGTGTCTTCAGCCTCAACTACAGAAGGACCCTCTATTACATTTCCAGGCTTCAGTTTCTCCCATTGGTAGATCTTCGTTCTTGTAAAAGCACCAAGCTTCTCCCAGAAGACATCTCGTTCCCCCTTAAAAGCCTCTTTTGGTGGATTTTCACTTACAATTTCATATCGCCTCACGGGCAAATGTGGCAAATTCATTCGGACGAATAGCCGGAACGTCTCTACCTCAATGCCACCTTGAGGGTAAGCTGCCTCTGTGCCGTACATTCTACTGAATTTTTCGGTGAAGTGGTCACAAACATTTCTCACATCTTGGTCACTGCTAATAAACAGCACTGGAGACTCCACGGGCGTATACCGCCATTGCATGCCATATCTCATTTCGAGTTCTAACTCAAAAGAGGCTTCCTTTTCTGAGAACCCTTCAAGGGCTACATCTTTCAATGCCAGTTCTCTTAGCTCCCTTACAATAGAATTAAATGCTTCAAAGTCACTAAAATAGGTTCCCTTTGCATAATCAAACAGCTTAATATGTCTGGACTTTTCGTAAGTGTGTGAAATATCCAATGTAGAGGCACCGTAGGCTCCCGAGACTGCAGAAGTAAGCGGGAGAATGATCTGCTCAATCTCGGCCGCGGCAGCTACCCCACAGCAGTGCGTGGGACCGGCACCGCCCCCAGCTAACATCGCAAATTCTGAAGGTTCATACCCCTTAAGAGCTACTTCTTTGAATATTTCTTGCCCCATCTTTGCATCAACAACCCTCTTAATCATTATGGCAGTAGTTACTTCATCCCACCCTGCTGGCTCACCAAGTTTTCTTACAGCTCTCAGCGCCTTTTCCTTGTTTAACCTGAGCCTTCCACCTAAGAAGTAGTCCGGGTTTATGTAACCGAGTACCACATCAGCATCTGTCACAGTAGGTTCCTCCCCCCCAAGGTCATAGCAGACGGGTCCAGGCATTGCCCCGGCGCTTTTGGGTCCAACTTCTAATCGATTAGCAAGAAACGGATTCAACCAGGCTATGGAACCACCACCGGCACCGATGGACGTTACTTTTATTGCTGTAACCTGAGTCCGCCACCTGTCAACGGTCGGATATAAGTCATAATAGGCTATACTACCCTCAGCGACTATTCCCACATCAAAGCTTGTGCCACCAGCATCGGTAAAAACAGTATTCGGCAAATCGAGATGCCCACACAAATAAGCAGCTCCGCGCAGACCACTCACTGGGCTGCTACCGTAAGTTGCGATTGCTTTGGTTCTGGCAACTTTGGCACAACCTCCTAAATTATCGACGAGAAGGAGGGGCTTTTTGTATCCTTTGTCCAGTAAGTCACTGCATAAAGAAGAGATCTGGTCTACAAACCCCATATGGATATAAGCATTGACTATCGCTGTCATCGTTCTTATGTATTCCCCCTCTTTAGGTGAGATCTCAGAGGACAAGATGATTGGCATGTTACCGAGATAGATTTCTGGAAATTCTTCCTCTATGATTTCTTTTATTTGCCTTTCATGAATAGGATTCACAAAGGACCAAAGAAGACTAACTACAAAGCCACGCACTCCATTGTCAACCAAGTATTCAAGGTTCCTCAAGACATCTTCTCTCAGAAGCGGCATGACTATGTTGCCGCGGTGGTCTATTCGTTCTCGGACTCCCACCACTAACTTACGTGGAATCAAAGGAATTGGTTTCTCTATTGTTGTTATATCCTGGCAGTCTGCCAAGGATAAGCCATCCGCCCATTGCCGTCCCCTGCCTATAAATATGGTGTCTTCAAACCCGCGTGTAGTGATTAGCCCAAGTTTAGGACCATTACGCTCGATGAGTATATTTGTACCGATAGTAGTGCAGTATTTAATAACGTCGGTATTCTGTAAGAATTGTTCGAGGGTCTGCCCATCTTTCGCAGCGCACTCTTCCAATCCTCTCATAAACCCAACGCCAAGTTCATATGCCGTAGTGGGTACTTTAGTAGTGAGGTATTCATCTCCCTTGCTGACAAAAAAATCCATGAAAGTACCGCCTACATCAACATTCACAGCATACCCCATCTTTTTTGCCTCCTGTTACCTTTTTTGAGTGTTGCGTATCTTAGCTACTAAATCATGGATAATTTCTAAAGGTGTATCGTGAGGAACCTCTCCATCACTAGTGTAAAAAACCCCAGCTGGTTCATATTTGCATATAAAGTCATTTATTATGTTGAACTGGTTCCATAACCCCTTTTGAGTTTCCATTGGAAGTGGCAGACCGAAGGCTATCCGCAGTGAATCGGATAAATCTTTCAAATACGCTAAGTCAGCCTCATCAACTCTCTCACCGCACAGGATTACTCCGCTCGGTTTTAACATCTTGTGTAAGTCTTCAACAACTTCTAACCTCAAGTCCTTTACAATAAGCAACGGGTAGCCGTTAAAATATCTAATAACGTTGAATAGCGTAGTGTATATCCCTGCATATGGCTTGTTAAGGGTTAGCAGTTCTTCCCAGTAACTCGCCCCTAAAGAGTCTTCCCTGAAGAATACGGCATCAACTTTTAACTCGCATAAACTCCTGGCGAATTGCGTAAGTAAACTGCCGACTGCGGATATAACATCCTCAATCTCGTGTTCTGCGCCAGCCTTTGCAGGCTCCAGCAAGTTTTTCACCAGCGAACACGGTCCAGTAAGAACACCTGCGACAGCAACTTCCTTGCCTAAGGACATGACTATTCTCTTGGTAGTTTCCATCAAAATCGGGATTCTGCTACTTCTTCTCAGGTCTACAGTCTTGAGCTCGTGACTCTCCCAACCGATAACCCTCGGCACTTCATAATCACCGCACCACTCCAAATTGCAACCAAAAACCTCGGGTTCAATAGTTGAGTCGAAGCTATTGATTATTACATCATAGTTAAACAGCTTATAAGCTGCCTCCAATGAATGAGCGTAATAAGTGGCGTTTGATACCATTTCTCTCAATGGGATTTGCCCTATTTTAGCAGCGAGACCATAAACAAACGGAACAAAGACCGGATTGCCGACATTCTTTATCTCCAAGGTGTTCTTAAAGGCAACTTTGTGGTTCATATTTGCTGCTTAGAGTATCGTTCCTTTAACTTGTCTATGTCTAGTTCGATGTCCATAACAATAGGGTGACCTGGGGGTAAATATTGAACTGTCATCATGGCTCCGCACTTAGGACAATAAAACTCGATCACCCGCATAAAGTCAGGGAGCGGAGCGTAGGAAATAGAGGTATCTTTAGTAACTGGCACAGGTGGTCCGTATACCTCTGTCGCCGGTCTTTCATAAACCAAACACCCCTTCAGGTATGATTCCTTCGCCGAGATAATTTCCGCACCACAGCGGTGGCAGCACCATATCTCTTTCTCTAAGTCAATATCTACGGATTCAGTAATTCGTACCTTGGTCATAGCTAAACCTCCCTCAGAACGCCGTGTGAGTACTTATCGACACTGAAAGACCAATTGACTGGAATAACATATGTCGTGTCTGTCGCTCGAACAATTGCTGGACCGAGAACTACATTACCCGGTACCAGCAACTCTCTTTCATAAATAGGCGTCTTCTGGTAGCCAACCTCAGGGGACCAAAACACTTCCTGTTCGCCCTTGAAGGCACTCTTAGGGCTCTCACTAGCCAAAGAACTGGGTTTCAACTCAGAATGTGGCAATGGTACGGCAGCATTCAACACTATCGTTGAAATGATTACCTTGCCTTGTCCTTGCTTTGTAGATCTGCCAAATTGGGTACACAAGTTTTTCACGTCTTTTTCTGAATTTAGGTATATATTGTTAGCTCGGATCTTAATCCCAGCTAGATCTTCATCCCCAACGAGCTCAAGATAATAAATAGCGTCATCAGGTGAAAATCCTTCCCCTCTGATATCCCTTCTTGCCAAGTCTACAAGCTCTTTAACTACTTGGTTAAACTTTTCATAATCAGTAAGGTAATTGACCCCATCAAATAGCATGATTCGGTGAGACTTCGCATAAGGATGAAGCAAGTCAGTAGTTGAAAAACCAAACGCACTGAAGACTGAGGAGTAAGGGCTGGTCAGGATTTGACCAAATCTTAAACCTCGAGCAAAGCCGCAGCAGTGAGTTGGTCCTGCTCCTCCATAGACAACTAACGCGAAATCACGTAGTTTCTTGGCTTGGGTTGCCTGTCTTTCCAAGAATTGTAGTAGCTCCCGCTGTATCATTTCATCTGTGGTTTCCCTAATCAAGTAACCTGCTTCTTCCACGGTAATACCTAAACGGTCAGCGATTCTTGCCTTGATTGACGAAATCGCTCTCTGTTTGTTTAATTTGACCTTACCACCCAAAAAGTAATTGGGGTCAATAAATCCAAGCGCAACATCAGCATCTGTTACGGTGGGCTCTAATCCTCCCAAGTCAAAGCAAGCCGGACCAGGACTTGCTCCGGCGCTTCTGGGTCCGATCTGGAGGCTTTTCGAACTAGTCAGGCTTACAATTGACCCACCACCTAAACCTACTGAGTAAGTGATAATCATAGGCACACCTATGGGAAGACCTGAAATGCTGGGAGTTAGGCTAAAACTGTAAACCCCGTCACGAATAACGCCGAGGTCTAAGCTCGTGCCCCCCATGTCAACCGACACCACATTGCCAAAACCACTCATCCTGCCCACCAGTTCAGCAGCAAACATACCGAAGACAGGGCCAGACGAATAAGTGTCAATTGCCCTTGTTTTAGCAACTCGAGCTGCGCCTCCGTGGGAATGCCCAATCATCAAAGGACGCGCATACAAGTTTGCCCGCAAGTCATCCTCAGCCTTATAGAGGTGCTTGGCTAAGGATTCGTGTATATATCCGTTGATTATGGCAGCATTGGTGCGGTAAAAATCGCCCGGCTGCCCAGAAATCTCTGAGGCTAAGAATACCCTTACACTCCCTAAGTAGAAACTGGGAGACTGCTCCTTGATTATGTCTCTAACTTGTTTTTCATGTGTTGGGTTAATATATGAGTTCTTTAGGCTAACTACAATTCCCCGCACACCCATATCAACTAAGTACTGCATCTTCGATATGACTTCGTCCCTATCTATGGATTTTGTAATCTTTCCCTGTGCGTCAATCTCTCCTTTTATTTCTACAATCAAGTCCTGAGATACGAAAGAATATATTGGTTCAACCTCTTTTGCTTCTTTTTTGGAATATAGTGAGTCCTTGAACCCTCTACTAACGATTAACCCAATCTTTGATCCTGTTTTCTGAATTATTGTATTCACGCCGATTGTGGATGAATATCTAACGATATCGGTGTTTTTCAACATATCTGTGAGAGAAAGTCCGAATAACGAAGCCCCTCCTTTGATACAATCAGCAAGACAGACTGTTAAGTCGTGAGGTGTAGTTAATACCTTAGCCCTTCTAAATTCTCCGTCGCGGGAAAAAAAAGCGTCGGTGAAAGTACCACCAGTGTCTATGCCGACCATAAAAGTCATTTTCTCCCTCCTTTAAGTGCTAATTTCACCCTGTTCCCTTTCGTACCCAATTTTCTAGCTGAGGAAGTTCTGTTTAGAGGATGTAATAGATAGAAACTCGGAAGAAGTCTAACACAGGGTGCAAAATTTTGTCAAGAGGTGTATAATATCACGGTGAACTATTCTTGGTTAAAATCAAATTACAGTTTTTCACCATGTCGAATGAGGAACTACTATGACAAAAGGTTTTGCCAGCAAACTGGAGTCTTTAGCTGATGACCTCAGAGCTCAAGCTGATGATTTAAGGGTTGATAATTTCCTTTCATTTATCTACACGGCTGACCTAGTAAATAGGTATCTGAACATTGCACTGCGCAAGTATAACCTAAATCGGACCCAGATGAGCATCTTGCATTTCTTGATAACCCACGGTGGCACCTTGACGCCAACGGAACTGAGCAGGAGGGTATTTCGGTCCAAACACGCTGTTACTAAAGCTGTTGACGGACTCGAACAAGAGGGTTTAGTGCAAAGAGAGGGTGCGACGATGAAAGACCGTAGGCTTAGAAAAGTCAGCATAACCAGGAAGGGGTTAGACATTGTTAAAAACACCATGCCTGTCAGGCAAGAGATAAGCTCTCGGGCTATGTCTTGTTTGAGTGAGGCACAGGCTATGGCATTTACTACCACTTTGAAACAACTCAGGAGGCATATACGCAACCTTTTGTAGAATTCTCCTTAGAAACATTTGGGAAAATGATGGCTTTTCTAAGTGGTAATTGGAAATATGTTGATTGGAGCTACTGCGGTGGTGCGGCCTAAACAACCAGCGCAGGCATGCCGAGACACAGTAACAATTGCTTGCGTCAATTTTGAAACTGTATTAGGAGACAAAGTTGCTACTCTGGAGAAGATTAAGAGTTTCACTGTTGAGGCTGCTAAACAAGGGGCTAATGTCATTGTTTTCCCAGAAACGGCATTAACCGGTTATAGCGGCTTCCTACCTGAGGAGGCACCTGCACTTGCCGAAACAATTCCTGGACCAGCAACCACTGCGATTCAGAAAATTGCCGCCCAGTACAATGTGTATGTCTGTTTTGGCTTGATTGAAAAGAAAGGCAAGAGCTTTTATAATGCTGCTCCTGTAGTCTGCTCCTCGGGAGTTCTCGGTGTCTATCGCAAAATCCATCTATCCAAACCCTTGGAGCCCTGGGCTGCACCAGGTAGTAAGTACCCGCTAATCCAAACACCTTGGGATCCTGTGGGGGTCGGTATTTGCTATGATGACTACTGCTTTCCTGAAGTACCTAGAATCTATGCTATTAGAGGGGCTCGGCTGCTTCTTCATCCGACCGCATTTCCTGAATTCCCTGATGCTGCAGATCATAGGGACTTCTATAAGACCATGCTTGGAGCTAGAGCGATAGAGAATAATATGTTTATAGCAAGCGCGAATCTGGTTGGCAAACAAGGGTCACTGACATTTTTTGGCTACAGTGCTATATTTGGACCTAAGCCGGGTCAGATGAATTATCACATATATGCTGGACCCGCTGGCACTAAAGAAGAGATAGTCGTGGCAAGCCTTGACCTGGCATCTTTAGAAAAGCTGGGTATTGGTGTCAAAACTATTCTTCAGGATCGTCGCCCTGAGACTTATCTCTCTATTGTATCCGGCGTTGGGGTAAGACTTAGCTAAACAGCGCTACCTCAGCTTTATATAATTCTGAATTTTTGATGTGAAGTACATGAAGTAATAGAGGTAATTACCTTATGGAAAATCTTGTTCAAGAAAAGTTGAGGACGAAGTTTGTTGGGAAGCGGACAATTCATTATGTCAGTATGACATCAACCACGGAAATAGCCAAGAAACCGGCATTGGAAAGAGCTGAGGACGGCAGCTTGACCAAAGTTACAGCAGGTGAGGTTACTATTTTGAAAGATTAGGTTTACCCCCTGTCTTATATTATATAGAAATAGAAGACAGGGGGTAGACTGTTTGCTCACTTTTGCTGTTGCGGGTTGCTTCTGGTTAACAACGGAGTCAATACGTCTATGGGGAGAGGGAAAACTATCGTGTTAGTCCGCTCGGTGGCGATAGTAACCAGGGTCTGGAGATAACGCAACTGAACGGCTATTGGTTCGGCGGCGATGACGTTAGCTGCTTGAGCTAACTTTTCCGCTGCCTGGTATTCACCTTCAGCATGGACAACCTTGGCTCGTCTTTCCCGTTCAGCTTCAGCCTGGGCTGCCATAGCTCTCTGCATAGTTGACGGCAACTCTACATCCCTGACTTCAACCATGCTCACCTTTATTCCCCAAGGGTTAGTGCCCTCGTCTATAATTTGTTGTAACCTTTCGTTAAGCTTCTCACGGCGTGCCAGAAGGTCATCGAGTTCTGACTGACCGACTACATTACGTAAGGTAGTCTGTGCCAGTAATGATGTCGCTTTTATATATTCCATCACCTTGAGCACAGCATCAGAGGCATTAACCACTCGGAAATAGACCACTGCGTTCACCTTTACGGTAACATTGTCACGAGTAATAGCCTCCTGGGACGGCACGTCCATGGTTATTACCCTAAGGTCCATTCTCTGCATTCTCTCAATGAAGGGAATGAGGAGAATGAAGCCTGGTCCCCTTATGCCGACATATCTTCCGAGACGGAAGATAACACCTGTCTCTTATACACATCTCCGAGCCCACGAGACAGGCAGAAATCTCG
>CAZJMM010000005.1:0-20483 GCA_964547155.1 uncultured Dehalococcoidaceae bacterium
TAAGAATTTATGGAATAGAAGGGCAAGATACTTACTATAGAAGACAAGGAGAAGCCAATGGCGGGAATAGTATCTTATAGCGTTTATGTACCTATTTATCGTCTTAGTCGGGATGAGATAGCTAAAGCTTGGGATAGACCGAGTCTTGGGGGTGAAAAGGCAGTGGCCAATTTTGATGAAGATGCCATAACTATGGCAGTAGCAGCAGCTTCAGACTGCCTTAGAGGGTTTGACCGGAGACAGATTGATGGTCTACTCTTGGCTTCTACTACCTTACCTTATAAAGAAAAACAGTCAGCAGCTACAGTAGCAGCTGCTATTGACTTGAACAAAGAAATCATCACTGTTGATCTCACCGATTCAATAAGAGCAGGCACTATTGCCTTATTCATTGCTATTAACATGGTAAAGAGTGGAGCTATGAAGAATGCTCTGGTGATTGCCTCAGATTGCCGCTTGGGTGCTCCTCAATCAGAGTTTGAGTCCCTTTTTGGTGATGGTGCCGCAGCCTTGTTAGTTGGAAATTCAGAAGTAGCAGTCAATATCAATGGAAGCCACGCTATAACTGATGAGTTCCTTGGTATGTGGCGGACTAACGATGATATTTTTGTCCGCTCTTGGGAAGACCGCTTCAGCATAAGTGAAGGTTATGTTAGAAACCTTCAAGAAGCGGCTTCTGAGTTACTTAAGCAACATAATTTGACACCCAAGGAGTTGAGTAAAGCCGTCTTTTATGCTCCCGATCCTCGGAGTCATACTGCCATGGCACGAACTTTGGGTTTCGAGCCTAAAACCCAAGTTCAAGACCCATTATTCTCCACAGTAGGCAATACCGGCACAGCCTTTACGCTAATGATGTTGGTAGCTGCTTTGGATGAATCGAAGCCCAGAGATCGCATTCTTTTGGCTAACTATGGTGATGGAGCTGATGCTATCTTTCTGGAAGTGACAGAGAACATTAGTAAATTGAAGAAAGGACACGGGCTAAAGAATTATCTGAAATCAAAGATGACGCTTTCCAGCTATGAGAAATACCTCCAGTTCCGCGGAATTGTGCCTACTGAGCCTCCTCGTCGTCCACAATTAGGTTCCTCAGTACCAGTAGTATGGAGAGACCGGGACAGCATATATCATTTTCACGGTGTTAAATGTCGACATTGTAATGCTATCCAGTTCCCACCGGGGCATATCTGTGTTAACTGCCAAACCAAAGACCAGTTTGATAGTGTTGCACTCGATGAAAAAAAGGGTGAACTTTTTTCTTTCACTATAGACACAATTTTCCCCAGCCCTGACCCACCAACAGTGATAGCAGTAGTCAATTTTGAAGGCGGTGGAAGAGTGAACTGTCATTTGACCGACCGGGATTTAAGTGCAGTTAAAGTGGGTATGCCAGTAGAAATGACCTTTAGACGAACACATGCCAGTGGTGGTTTTTACAACTATTTCTGGAAAGCTAAACCAATAAGGTAAGGAGGTTAAAGTTGGAAAGTATCAGAGATAAGGTGGCTATAATTGGTGCTGGTTGTACCAAGTTTGGAGAGCACTGGGATAGAAGTGCCCAAGATTTAATAGTGGAAGCAGTATATGAAGCTATTGACGATGCCAAAATTGAGCCTAAGGATATCCAGGCTGCTTGGTTAGGTATTGTCTGGTCTGGAGAATCAGGGGTTTTCCTATCCTACGCCCTCCGTTCACAATATATTCCGGTTACCAGAGTGGAGAACAGATGCGGCAGTGGCATAGATGCTTTAAGGAATGCTGCCTATGCAGTTGCAGCTGGAGTCTACGATATTGTTTTGGCAGTAGGAGCTGAGAAGCTTAAAGACAGTGGGATTGTAGGCGTACCAGCTTTTGGAAGTGAAGCCCACCCTGCCTACACCTCTGGATTAGGAGGTGGTCCGGCAGGTGAGTTTGCCTTTAGAGCCACGCGCTATTTTCACCGCTACGGAATAAGCTATGAGAAGGGAAAAGAAACATTAGCTAAGATCGCAGTCAAGAATCATTACAATGGTACCCTGAACCCGAAAGCCCATTTACAGAGAGAAATAACTTTAGAACAAGCGATAAATGCTCCAATAATTGCCTGGCCTTTAGGATTGTTTGATTGTTGCCCGGTAAGCGATGGTGCTGCAGCAGCAATCTTATGTCGAGCTGATTTAGCCAAAAATTTTAGACAAGACCCCATTTTCGTCAAAGGATTGGGGCTGAGCTGCGGTCCCGGTGATTACAGTAAGGACGATGTTGACCTCACCCATTTTGAAGAAACGGTGATGGCTAGTAAGCAAGCTTATGTTCAGGCAGGTATAAAAGACCCACTTGCTGAATTGAGCTTGGCTGAAGTGCATGATTGTTTCACTATAACAGAGCTCCTTATTTACGAGGATTTGGGGCTTTGCCCTCGGGGTCAGGCTACGGAGTGCGTTAATAGTGATGTTTTCGCTCTCCGAGGTAAGCTACCTGTTAATCCAGATGGAGGTTTAAAGTGCTTTGGGCATCCCTTAGGGGCCAGTGGTTTGAGGATGACATACGAAATATATAAGCAACTACAAGGCAAAGCAGGGGCACGCCAAATAGAAAAGCCCAAGCTGGGACTTGTCCACAATTTGGGTCTGATTATGGGAGGTTCAGCAGTATGTGGTGTGGCTATTTTTGGGAAGGAATTGGGATAGAAAGGTATTTCTTATCCTTTAGACTATTGCACGCAGGGCTAAAACTTGACGGAGAGAGCCTTCTGGCTGAATTCATAACCAAGGTCAAACGCCCTAAGGTTCACGGGGGCTAACTTGGCTGAAAAATGTTCTGCCACTGTTTTTTTGATAGTTTCTAATTTTAGAGGAATACGCCCGGTACCAAAAGATGCTCCCAACATGACAATATTAGCTGACAGCGAACTCCCGGCTTTCTCGGCAAGTTGAGTTGCATCCAATTTAATTACTCTCTCTGACTGTTTCTCTAACTTTTCAACAATTTCCTCAAGGCTTGGATAATGACTTTTACCAAGAAGAACCATGACCGGCACCATTTTTTGGGTGTTGAGTATGATTATGCTGGATTCCGACATATAGGTTACATTTCTTAAAGCTTCGGCAGCTTCCATTCCTATCATCAAATCACCTTTGCCTTCTGGGACTAACGGTCCATAGACATCACTTCCCAGCCTAATTGTACTGATAACAGAGCCACCTCTGACCGCCATACCTAATATTTCAGACCCTCTAACTTCCAAGCCTTCGCTAACAGCTGCGTTGCCTAAAAGCTCCGAGACCAAAATAACACCTTGCCCACCAACACCAGCTATGAATATATTAAATTCCTTTATCATTCCTTTGCCCCCTCTACAATCGCCTCGTGTAAGCAAATCTGGGCACAAACCCCGCAAGCACTACAGATAGATTTATCAATTACAGTCTGAGTATCTTGCATTATAACGGCTGGGCAACCGAAGAGTCTTATGCATAACCGACATTCGCAGGAAAGGCAGCGCTTCGCTTCATCTATAGCCTCTTCCTTTTCAAAACCTGCGTTAACCTCACGGAAGTTTCTATATCTTTTCTCTATATTTAAAGTAGACATGGTGCGTCTTTTCCGTTGGGCAACATCTTTAACATCCATAATTAAGCTACCTTCATAAGACCCTTCATTCTCTCTATTTACAGTAAGGTCCTCACCTTTAAAATAACGATCAATTGATATAGCTGCCTTTCTACCAGCAGCAAAAGCCTCGATGACAGTAGCCGGACCGGTTATCATATCTCCGCCAGCAAATATACCAGGGACATTAGTCTCCAGAGTAATCCTATTAGCATATACCAGACCTTCCGTTGTTGATTTGACACCGCTATCTCCTAACATAGATAAATCGGGTTGTTCACCAATAGCCGAGATTATCATATCAGTTTTGATAACAAACTCTGAACCTTTGACCGGGATAGGACGTCTCCGACCGCTAGCGTCAAGCTTACCTAACTTCGTCCTGATGCATTCAATACCAACAACCTTCCTATTTTCCGTCAATACTTTGGTGGGGTTAACCAAGAGACTTATCTTTACTCCTTCATTTTCCGCCTCTTCAATTTCCTCTTTTATTCCTGGCATCTCATCTCTGGAGCGTCTGTACAATATAGCTACATCTCTGAATCCCAGCCTCAAGCAAGTTCGAGCACAGTCTATAGCCACATTACCACCACCTACTACCACTACCTTATCTTTAGGTCTGACTTTTTCACCTAAGTTAACTTTGCGCAGGAACTCAACTCCATCCACACACCCTTCCAGTCTAGTGTTCCAGTTCTCAATACCCAGGTCTCTGCCTATGTGAGCACCAGTGGCAATAAAGACAGCATCAAAGTCCTGCTTTAGTTCGGAGAGCTTTTTATCGACGCCTATTTGGGTATTGAGCTTGACTTTCACCCCCAGTTTTTGGATAGTGCCAATCTCGTCGTTAACGATATCTCTTGGTAATCGATACTCAGGTATGCCTATTCGGAGCATGCCACCTAAAAAAGGAGAGGCTTCAAAAATAGTAACCAAGTACCCCATTTTCCTTAGGTCGTGGGCTGCCATGAGCCCCGCCGCTCCTCCACCCACTATAGCTATTCCTTCCTTCTTCTCTTCGATTTCAGTTAAATCTTTCTCTGGTGCTTTTCCATAATCAGCAGCGCTTCTTTTGAGGGCATTGATAGCGATAGATTCATCGACTTCCCGTCTCTTGCATTTAGTCTCACAAGGATGGGTACAGACTCGTCCTATTATTCCCGGGAAGGGGAGTTTCTCTTTAATTAATCTTAAAGCCTCATCAAATTTGCCTTCCTGAATTAAATTGGTATAACCCCTTACATCTATATGCAAGGGACAAGCTGCCTGGCAGTAAGGAACATTTGCTGCAGTACATTTCTCTTGGTCAATAAGGTAGGGGATGGTTTTTTCGCCCCTCTTTTTTCTCTCGCTTAATTCAATTTGAGTACATAGCTGTCTTGAAACCACAACGGATGGTCCATTGAACCTTATTGCCTTTTCCAAAGTATCTACGGCTTTTTCTAGGTCAAAGGGGTCTATGACTTTAACGAATTTCACGCCACATGCCTTAGCCACATCTTCAGGCTTCAGGGACACAGTTTTTTCACCAACAGCGGTGTATCCTGTTCCTGGGTGTGGTTGAAAACCAGTCATAGCTGTAGCTGAATTATCCAACACTACCATGGTTATATTTGCCTTATTATAGACAGCATTTATTAGTGCTGGTATTCCCGCATGAAAGAAAGTCGAGTCACCTAAATGGGCTATTATTGGCGCGTTTACTACATGGGCTAGACCACTAGCAATTCCAAGGCTGCCTCCCATGCATATAATAGTGTCTACTGCCTCCAATGGCGGTGACATTGCCAAAGCATAGCAACCTATATCGCCGGGATAAATAGGCTCTATGTGCTCTCCCAGTTCTTTAGCTACTCTCTGCGAAGCTAACTTAATAGCATAGAAGGAGGCTCTATGAGGGCAACCAGCACATTGAGTAGGTGGTCGAAAGGGGAGGAGGGGAGATATTTCTTTACTGAGTCGGTCCAGCTTGTCAAAGATGACTGGGGACGGAGCTCCACTCAGCTTGGAAATAGCCTCGGTCACTTTTCGTGTGGATAGCTCACCAATTCTAGGTAACAAGTCTTTACCATGAATCTTGACTGGTGTGTTGTCTTCTCCAGCTATGGCTTTGACATGAAGCTCTACAAATGGTTCTAACTCTTCAACTACGAGCACTTCTTTTACTGAAGACAACAGTTTCTTAACGAGTTTCTCAGGGAGAGGAAAAGGAGTCCCAATTTTCAGTAAAGAAACTTTATCATCAAGTTCTAACCATTTTATTGCTTCCAAAGCATAACTGTAAGAGAGTCCACAGGCAATTACCCCTATCCCGGCTCCGTCAGCAAGATTCAATTTATTATAAGGAAGTTCATTAACAGCCTCAGCTATTTGCTGGAGTCTCTGAATCATTAAAGGTCTATTTCTTCGGGCGATTGCCGGGGTATAAACCAACCAGGCAGGGTCTTTCTGGAAAGAGCCTTTCCTTTTGCCCCGTATTATTTCCCCCAAGGTGATATCAGCACGACCATGACCTATTCTGGTTACTGACCTAACCATAAAAAGGTGTTTAAATTCTTCCGAGAGTCTAAAAGCTTGAGCTGTCATGTCCTTAGCTTCTTGAACTGACGAAGGCTCAAGAATAGGTATATAGGCTTGTTCAGCAATATAACGGTTGTCCTGCTCATTCTGAGAACTCCAAGCCCAGGGGTCATCGGCTGATAAGAGAACAAGCCCACCTTTAGCACCTATATAAGCAGCAGTCATTAACGGGTCATGAGCGACATTCACCCCCACATGTTTCATGCACGCCATGGCTCTCAGCCCGCATATAGAAGCAGCAAGGGCAACTTCAAAAGCCACCTTCTCGTTCACTGACCATTCAACATATATGTCAAACTCTTTGGCTACTTGAGTTAAAGTCTCGAGGATTTCACTGGATGGAGTGCCAGGATAAGCAGCCGCCACTTGAATCCCGGCTTCTATTGCTCCCCTGGCTATCGCCTCATTACCCAGCATAAAAAGTTTTTCTCCGGGAGCATCAGAACTGACGGTTAATTCTTTCAAACTGGCCTCCTTTTTCAGGTTGATACGTGATTTGGAATGCTTGAGAAGGTCAAGGTTAGTTTCGGAGCAGCAAGTTAAGCAGCAAAACCGCAGACATTATAGTTAGTCCTGCCTTGACTGTCAAGGTTACGTACTTGTGTAGCCCACTCCTTGGCCAGTTAAGTGAGCGTATTTTTGCCTCAGTTTTGGTTTTTCTATCTTACCGGTAGGATTTCGTGGCACCTTGTCGAACACAATGTGCCTTGGCCTCTTATACCTGGGTAGATTCTGTTCGCAGAACTGATTCACCTCTTCTTCAGTCAGTGTCTCCCCCGGCTTGGGGTCAATTATGGCTAGGGCTGCCTCCCCCAGCCTTTCATCTGGAATACCAATTACCCCGGCGTCATAGATCTTGGAATGTCGCCGGAGAACCTCTTCAACTTCTACAGGATAGATATTCTCACCCCCGGTAATGACCACATCCTTCTTTCTATCAACAATGTAGATAAACCCCTCATCATCCTGTCTAGCCATATCGCCAGTATATAGCCAGCCATCCTTTATAGTCTCTGCTGTCTTTTCTGGGTTCTTGTAGTATTCCTTCATCACGCCATTGCCCCTGACTATCAACTCGCCAACCCCCCCAGGGGCAACATCCTCACCCTTGTCGTTGACAATGCAGGTCTCCCAGTTGAAGCCAGGCTTGCCGGTAGCTTCCAACTTATGCTGATTCTCTATGCCAAGGTTGACGCATCCTGGTCCGGTGGCTTCGCTTAGCCCATAGCTGGTATCGTACTGCATTTCAGGGAAATATTGTTTCCAATGTCTAATCAGGCTGACCGGTATAGGTTGTGCCCCCATATGCATAAGTCGCCAGCAGCTTAGGTCATAGTCTTCTTTCCTTAGTTCTCCCTTATCTAATGCCCAGAGTATATCCTGGGTCCAGGGCACTAGTAGCCATACTATTGTCCCTCTCTCTTTATGAATGGCTTCAAAAATATATTGAGGATTAATTTCAGTTAGCAATGTCGCCCGACCACCGACAATCAAGCTGCCAAACCAATGCATTTTGGCTCCGGTATGGTATAAGGGGGGGATAAGAATGAAGTTATCGTCATGAGTTTGATAATGGTGACGGTTCTCGGTTATTGCGGCGCATTCCATATTCTTGTGAGTGAGCAGTATCGGTTTTGGTGCTCCGGTGGTGCCCGAAGTAAAGTAGAGCCCACACCCATCCTCATCTCTTAAACCTACCTCTACCGGCTGGGGGAAAGATTGACTTATTATCTGCTCAAAGTCTTCCATGCCTTTGGGCAAGGGTTGCCCAGCAAGGATATAGTGTTTGATTGTAGGTAGCTGGGAGCGGACAGCCTCTACTCGGTCGATAAACTCCCTACTAAAAATCATTGCCTTGGCTTCAGCAATATCAGCACAGTATTTAAGATCTTGACTGGTAAACCTAAAGTTGAGGGGGACTGCCCATGCCCCGGTTCTAATGATGCCAAAATATGCCTCAAGCCAGCTAATGGAGTTCATCATCCAATGTATTACCTTATCACCTTTTTTAATCCCTTGGTCGATAAGGGCATTGGCTATCCTGTTCACCCTTTCATCAAACTCCTTCCAGGTGATTTCTTTTCTTAGTCCCTGGCTGGGTTTTAGTTCAATAAGCGCAGTATCATTTGCATACATTCTGGCATTTCTGGCAACCATCTCTGATATGGTCACTTTTCAATCCCTCTTTCTAACTTAAGGGTTTTTATTTTACCATAAAAGTTTTTACCGACGATAGTTTGCCCCACGAGGCATTGACAATTACACAAGATGTAATCCAAGCCTACTTTGGGAGTGAATATGCTGCTTAGAGTAAAAGACATAACGGTGCACTATGGGAAAGCCACGGCAGTAGACAGTGTGTCCTTGGAAGTTGCTGAGGGAACTGTAGTTACCATTATTGGGGCTAACGGAGCTGGCAAAAGCACCATTTTGAAAGCCTTGTCTGGGTTAGTAACGTTAACCTCGGGGGAAATATGGTTCCGGGATAGAAGGATGGATGGGATGGCACCTTTTCATATCGTGAATCTTGGCCTAGTCCATATTCCTGAAGGACGAAGGCTTTTCCCTTATCTTACTGTTTTAAGCAATCTTAAACTTGGTGCCAGTTTACGGAAGGACAAGGCTGGCATAAAGAAGGACATGGATGAGGTCTTTGTGCACTTCCCTATATTATGGGAGAGGCGGAATCAGAAAGCTGGAACCCTGAGCGGTGGCGAACAACAGATGTTAGCCATTGCTCGCAGCTTAATGACCAAACCAAAGCTGCTTTTGATGGATGAGCCTTCGCTGGGATTAGCTCCCAAGCTGGTTGATGAACTGGTTCCCATCATTAAAAACATTAATCAAAGGGGGGTCAGTGTTCTTTTGGTTGAACAAAACGTTCCCTTAGGTCTCCGGGTAGCAAAGAGGGCCTATGCACTGCAAGTTGGCAAAGTAATTCTAGAGGGGGATATCGATGAATTTAAAGATAGCGAGATTATCAAGAGAGCATACCTAGGAGGATAAACCACACGCCAAGGCATGGATTAATACCACTGGAATCAGAGTAAGAGGATGACCTAGAAGTTTACTACGAGGTTTATGTCGTTGAGTTTAGGATTTGCCATTTCAGTGGGGAAACAAATTCGAGTGCAGAGGATTGTGAATATGAAGTTGAACGATAACATACTTGGGAAATTTAGGCAATTTTGGCTGGATTAGTTATATAAGCCATTCCCAATTTCGTTCGAATACATTAATTATGAACCTCGTCAGTATTCTGGATTTAAAGCCACCTCTTTCGTCTCCTATAATGTTTCACCTCCCGATAGCTTTTTTTAGTTCCCACGGCTGATAGCCCCATATAAAACTCTTTTACATCTTCATTATTCTTAAGAAACTCAGCAGTGCCATCAAGAACAGCTCGTCCATTTTCCATAACATAGCCATAATCGGCAACGGTGAGAGCTATTCTTACATTCTGCTCGACGAGTAGGATAGATGTTTTCTGCTCTTTATTAAACCGGTTAATAATCTCATATATTTCTTCTACCAGCATGGGTGCCAGACCTAACGATGGTTCATCAAGAAGCATAAGTTTGGGTGCTGACATCATAGCCCGCCCTATTACCAGCATCTGTTGCTCACCACCAGAAAGATAGCCAGCAATATTATGTCGAATATCCTTAAGCCGGGGAAAGTAATGATAGACCATCTCTAAATCTCTCTTGGCAGCAGGCCGGTCACGATAATGAGCACCAACCATTAAGTTCTCCTCCGCTGTCAAATGCTCGAACACCCTTCTTCCCTCCAAAGCTTGAACAATGCCCAGCTTAGCTATATCCTGAGCGGACTTCTTGTCTATCCGTTCGTTATTCCATTCAATGCTACCATCGGTTACCTCTCCTTCTTCCACACGAAGTAAACCAGATATAGCTTTGAGGGTAGTAGTTTTGCCAGCTCCATTGGCACCAAGGATAGTAATAATTCCCCCATCGGGAACTTCCATAGAAACACCATGTAGTACCCTAATAACATTGAGGTAGGTAACCTCAATGTTGTTCAATTTAAGCATAGTCTGCTCTTTCAAAAGGAGCCCCCGCTGAAGCGGGGGGCTCCCTCTTAACTACTTACCCCACCATGGATACTCTTCGTACTTAACAAGCGGGGCTTCAACCCAATCACTTATGGGAACAATTTTACCGCCTTGTATCTGGTATAGTTTGTTGAACTTGTCCAGTCTATTATCTCCCGGTGTATACGTCACTGGACCATGGATGCCACCAACTTTGTAATCTTTCAGCTTCTGGATACCTAACTTCTCAACGGCTCGCCATGACTCCACATCCCCTTTGGCTAAGACATCATAGCCAGCATTCTTCACTGCTAATTTAAGGATTTCAGCACAGACCAGGCTTTGTGCCCATGAGGTAAGGTAATCCATATTGCCATAGTCCTTAGGATTGTTTTTCTGACAATACTCAGTTGCCTTTGCCATACCTGGAACATCATCTTCCCAGCGCACTGTTGGATAGACACCATAGATCCCCTCGGCAACATCGGCGCCAGCAATTTCAATAAGTTTGATAGTAAAGCTGGCATGGGCACAACCAATAGGTATAGCTGGATACAGACCAAGATCTTTGGCATTCCTAACAATTACAGCAGTAGGCGCCGGTGTACTGGAGATGAACAGGACATCTGGGTTCTTAGCCTTTATCCGGGTTAGGCTTTCTATTTCTGAAGTGGTGGTAGCAGCATGCTCTTCAGTAGCCACAATTTCTATTCCCAGTGTATCAGCCATAGCCTTAGCCGCATCCCGAGCCCCATAACCTGTAGGGTTATTAAGCAAATGCAAAGCCATCTTTGGCTTGCCCGTTCCTTTCCACACATTCTTCAGATAATAATTGGCGAAAGCTGACCAGTCATCACCATAATCAGGCATCTGCCCATAAATATGTTGGGGTGGTCGGTATAGACTGGGGGCAGTAAAGCAAGCCAAACCTGGAAACTCAGCTCGGTTGGCAACTTCCATAGCCGCTGTCATCTCTTTTGATGAGGAAGTAGTAAACATCAAAGCGCCATCGCTCATAAGCTTATTGACCAGAGTAACTACCTTGGCAGCATCATAAGCACTGTCATACCACATAACCTTAATCGGGTATCCTCCAGCACCACCCAATTCAGCATTGATGTATTGCATAGAATCAAGGTTGCCATGCCCCATAGGAGCGCCTTTTTCAGCAGCGGGTCCAGTCGTAGGGGTGATTATGCCTATCTTTAACTCCTGCCCCGGAGCTGGCTTGGGTGCGCAACCGCCAGCAAACGGTAGAGCCATAATTAACAGTGCTAAACACACTGCTGCGACCAATATTACAAACCTTTCCTTTTTCACTCGTACCTCCTTCGTTTAAATTCACCTCGAGACCTTAGCTTTCTTGGTTTTTCATAATACACTCATATATACCACCTCCTCACCAAGCTTAGTATGAGAAAGGCCACAGTCTATAGGCAGCCTTAAATATTGCCCAGCGGTGAGCTATTCCACGGGGCTCAAATACCAGAAACAAGATAATCACTAAACCAAAGAGCATCGGCGCTATGCCAGTAGTGAAACCGGAAGGCAAGGTTGGAAAGGCAAACTGCAGGGCTGGAGACAGAAGTGTTACCCCCTGTTCCAACAAGCGGATAAAAACCACACCTAAGATAGGACCGAGGGCAGTACCCAGCCCCCCAATAATTATCATGCCTATATATAGAATAGAGTCCATTAAAGTGAAATTCTCAGTACTGATGGAACCGGTCCAGTGAGCCAGTAACGAACCAGCTATTCCAGCAAGGAAACAGCCAACGAAGAAAGCTAAAAGCTTGTAATAGAAAAGGTTTACACCCATGACCTCGGCTGCAAGGTCATTGTCTCTGATAGCCACGAAAGCTCTGCCAACTCTAGTCCTGGCTAAATTCTTGGTAAAGAAGACGCACAGCCCAGCAATTGTCAGAATCAAGTAGAACTGGCTTGCCTGGCTTCTGAAAGCGAAGCCAGCAATGGAGGCAAATGGTGCACTTATACCCATGAAACCACCGGTCACCTCCGACCAATGGTTAATGACCCAGATAATGATAAACTGAGCCGCAATGGTCGAAATTGCCAGATAAAAGCCTTTGACTTTCAAGGAAGGAATACCAAAGATAAGCCCGATGACCCCAGCAACTATTCCAGCACAGAGCATTCCCACCAAAAAAGGAAGCCCAAGTTTCCCCGTTAGAATAGCTGAAGTGTATGCACCGACAGCTATGAAGCCAGCATGACCAATAGACAGTTGACCACAGTACCCCGTGAGAATATTCAAGCCAATAGCAGCGATAAGAGTGATGCCAATTAGATTAGAAACACCTAACCAGTAATTATTGCCATACAGAGGAAACGTAGCCAGGAAAACCAAAAGGATAAAAAACAGCCCCCAATGGAACTTAGTTCGAATAATAGCCATATCCTGGTTGTAGGCATAGTTAGGTGTTCCACAAGGTAATGTCATTCTGTGCTATATCCTCTCTATCCTCTCTTCACCAAATATGCCGTAGGGTCTGATGAATAGTACGATTATTATAATGACGAAAGGCACGATATCCTTTACCCCCGCCCAAAGAATAGGTGTCAAGTAGCCACCGCCGATATTTTCAGCTAAGCCTATAATAGGTCCGGCAACAATACAGCCAATGAAGGACTCAAGTCCTCCAAGGATAACAACGGAGAAAGATTTCAGTCCTGTTTCTACCAGGCCAAAAGTAATACCACCAATACTGGACATCAGGATACCGCCAATAGCAGCCACGACACAGGCGAACATCCAAGATGTAGAGAAAATGCTGGTCACCGGGATACCACAAGCTTGGACAGCTAATTGGTCATCAGAGGTAGCCCTCATAGCAATGCCCATCTTATGATATCTGAAAAAAGCCGTTAATAGACCAAACAGAATCAGAGATATTACCGCCGCCCATATATATTCTTGAGATACCACCGCCGGACCGATTCTAACTGGCTCAATCGGAAAGAGACGAGGCAAAGCATCAACACTCCAGGGCCAGATGAATGTAACAATACCCCTCAGAAAATAAGCTAACCCAAGGGTAGCCGTAATTAACGACAGTATTGGCTGAGCAATAAGAGGACGCAGGACAAGTCTCTCAGCCAGCCAACCTAAAGCCAAAGCGAAAAGAATAACAACTGGGAATGCCAGCCAATATGGAAATTTGGCTTGAACCAGCATACCATAAGTGAACCATGAAGAGATAAGTACTAATTCTCCGAGTGCCAGATTAGCCACGCTACTCGATTTCCAAATTAAAGCAAAACCAAGAGCAATCAAGCCATAAACCATCCCTACAGTGATCCCAGTAACAGTAAGTTGAAGTAACTCAGCCATTTAATATCCCCTTCTCTTTACACAGTCCTTACCTTTATAGCAGTTGCTACCACCCCTTTTCTGCCATCTCTGTATGTCACCGGAGCTTCTACTTTTACATCTTCTTTAGCTGAATACATAGCTTCAATCAAATCTTTATACCTTTCCTCTATAAAACCTCTCCTTAGCTTTCTGGTTCTGGTTAGTTCAGCTTCGTCAGGGTCGAATTCCTTATGCAAGAGAACAAACTTCTTAACTCTGGCGCCTTCGGGTAAGAGATTGTTCACTCGAACCAAGTCTTTTTGTACTAAATCAGCCACCTCTTTCTTCTGGGAAAGGTCAACAAAGGTTGTATATGGAATACGATTGTTTTCTGCCCATTTGCCAACCATGGCAAAGTCTATGTTTATTATGGCTGAAACGAAATCTTTGTCTTTACCACCAACGACTAAAGCATCTTTTATGTAAGGGCTAAATCGGAGTCTGCCTTCAATGTATTGAGGTGCGTATTTGGCACCAGTAGCTAATTCGCCCATATCTTTTACCCGGTCAAGGAATATCAAGTGTCCTTTTTCATTAATGTGGACAGCGTCCCCAGTATGGAACCAGCCATCTCTCACAGCCTCGGTAGTCTTTTCTTCATCCTTATAGTAGCCATGAAACATACAGTCACTTCTAACAAGGAGCTCCCCTTCATCAGTGACTCGGACTTCTGTACCAATAGCTGGGCGCCCTACAGTTTCGAAATCTATTTCTCCTTTAGAATGACTGGAAATGAAGCCCGCCTCGGTGCTGGCGTAGTTCTGCCTCAATTCAATGCCAATAGCATGGATTAATCGAAAAGCGTCTAAACTCAGCACTGAACTTCCGGTAACGGCAAATCTGACTTTGCTTAATCCCAATTGGTCTTTGAGAGGTCGGAATAAAGCCCAATGGGCTATTTGGTACAAAACTCGCCAGAATAGGGTTGGCGTTTCTGCCTTGAAGCGAAAGTCAGCAATCTTATAGCCTACAGGTAAAAAGAGGCGATAACACAGCCTTTTCAGAGGATTGGCATCTATCATCTTTACTTGGATCTCACTGACTAAGCTCTCCCATTGTCTCGGACCATATATGGCAAAATTTGGACCGATTTCTCTGGTGTCATTGGCAACAGTCTCAGGTTCTTCCGCAAAATTTAACCTGGCACCTGTCAGCAAATGAGGAATAGTAGCAAAGAAACTATCACCTACCCAGGCTGCCGGGAAATTAGAAATCAAGTCATCGGTTTCGCTAAGAGGATAGCGATTGATAAAATCCTGAGCAGTAGTTATCAGAGCTTTATGAGTACAGACAGCCCCTTTAGGCAGTCCAGTGGTTCCAGAAGTATAATAGACGAAAGCTGTGTCATCCGCTCTTCCCTTTTCCAGATTCTCTTCAAAAATACCAGGACGGAATCTTTCGTATTCTTTACCCAACTGTACTACATCAGCAAAGCTGATAAGAATAGGGTCATCGTAGTTCTTCAATCCTTTAGGGTCCCAATAGATAACCTTTTTCAGTGATGGTAGCTCATTTTTAATTTGGAGAAATTTGTCTGTTTGTTCTTGGTCGTTAACAATGGCAAATTTGGCATCAGAGTGCTCAGCGATATACTTTACTTCAGATGGTATAGAATCAACAAAAATGCCGGTAGCGATGCCACCGGCTGCTTGAACTGCAAACTCGCCCCAGAACCATTCCGGTTCATTGTCACCTATAATGCAGACTTTATCTCCCCTTTCGAGACCAAGACTAATCAAGCCTAAACAAAAGTATTTTACTTTCTCATAATAGTCTTTCCAGGTATATCTATGCCAGATACCACGGTCCTTCTTAGCACAAGCCACTCCATCTGACCATTTTTCATAGTTACGCTTTATGAGTTTTGGGATTGTATCCGTGGTTTCCACCTGTCTACCTCTTGGATTGCTTGTTTCTTAAGCAATTGTGCATAGGTGTTTTTACGGAGGTAAATATAGCCTTCTATTCCCAGTATGTCAAATATTTCTCAGGTAACTTTAGGCTGCCTCTCCTAAGTAAGCCTTGATGACTTCAGGATTATCCTTGACTTCGGCGGGTGTGCCTTCAGCGATTTTACGTCCGAAGTCAAGGACAATAATCCTATCAGCTACATCCATAACTACACCCATATCATGCTCAACAAGTACGATACAGGTGATCCCATCCCTAAGAACTGGTGTATCAGGATATGTCTCACCCTGCCCTTCGAAAACATCCACAATGAACCGGCTCATATCCTCCTTCTCTTCCAGATTCATCCCCGCCATCGGTTCATCTAAGAGCAAGACCTTTGGTTCCAGGGCTAAAGCTCTACCCAACTCAATTCTCTTTCGTATACCATAAGGTAAGGTGCCAACTATTCGCTTTCTATACCCTTCTATTTCCAAGAAATCAATAATATCTTCCACTGTCTTCCGGTGCTGAATTTCTTCAGCGTGAGTCCAACCAAAATAAAGAGCGCCGGAAAGAAAGTTTTGTTTCATAAGAATATGGCGAGCCGCCATGATGTTGTCTTGTGTACTCAGCCCAGTATATAACTCGATATTCTGGAAAGTTCTAGCTATGCCAAGCGACGCTACTCTATCGGGACGCATCCGGGTGATTTGCCGTCTCTCAAAATAGATCTGACCCTTCTGTGGTTTGTAAAAACCATTTATGCAATTAAGAATGCAAGTCTTGCCAGCACCGTTGGGTCCGATAATCGCTAGAATCTCTCTATCCCTAATATCCAAGCTGACATTAGCAAGAGCCCTAACACCACCAAAGTTGAGAGATAAGCTTTCGATTCGTATTTTGAGTTCGTTAGTCTCCCCCATTCTAAACTAACCCCACTCACAATTTCCAAATTGGCTGAATTATAATTGTTAGTTTTTAGAGTGTCAATATATAGAAGGCGCTCATTAACATCAGGACTTTAATCTATCGATTATCTGTGGTAGTATATGAAAACGTGAATACATAGAGGTATTAACATGGCAGGTTGGTTGGTAACAGCGACCACAATACATTGCGAATGGGTGGATGAAGACGTAACGATAGTGGTACATAAGGATAACTCAGCTAGGTGCACTGGGTATAATAAATTCCATGAAAGCATTAACAGAGAAACAGCTAAGCTAATAAGAGAGAAGGAAAAGAAATTAGGTAGAGAACTAAAATGTATATATCCTTCGGCTTGCGGACTTACTCGCTATAGAGATAAGATTTCGTCTGAAGAATCTAAACAGGTTAAGAAATAAGTATTGGAGTATTTTGATCAGAAGGGACTCCTTCCAGACAGGAAAGACAGGGAAAACTGGCAAATGATAAGGGAAGTGGTTCGTTTAGATAAATTCGTCTATTATTTCTTCTTTAACAAATATGTTCAGACAAGTGTAGGGCAACCTTAAGGTTGCCCTACACCATTTAAGGAGGTGTAGCATGAGCTTCAAAGTAGTGGCTACTTATGAACACCCGATAAGAGTTCTTGACAAGAAAGCTTTTGAACAGATAGGGGTTGACTTCATCCAGAAGGCATGCAATACCGAAGATGAAATAATAGCTATGGCAGGAGACGCTGATGCCGTAGTATTTCTGGATGAACTTTATACAAGAAGAGTAGTCATGAGCCTAAAAAAGTGTCGGTTACTTGTGACACCTAAGGTAGGGGTTGACACTTTAGATCTAACAGCTGCAACGGAACAGGGCATTTTAGTAGCTAATGCCGGAGAAGTATGTCGGGAAGAGGTCGCTGAGCATACTATGGCATTACTTTTAGCCTGTGCCCGAAAATTATTGAAGCTACATAAAGCAGCCCAAGATGGACTGTGGACGGGTCTAATGTGTAAGGAGATCCGCGACCTCTGGCCACCTATGTTTCGTATTTCAGGACAGACTTTGGGTTTAGTTGGCTTCGGAAAAATTGCCCGAACTGTAGTGTCTAAAGCCAAAGGGTTTGGTTTGAAGATAATAGCTTATGACCCTTATATACCTGAAGCAGTAGCTAAAGAACTTGAAGTGGAGTTAGTAGATTGGGACAGAATTCTCAAGGAATCAGATTATATTTCTCTCCATGCTGCCTCAACCAAAGAAAATTACCATTTGCTGGGCTTGAATGAGTTCAAAAAAATGAAGCCAACCGCTTATGTTATCAATACAGCCCGAGGGCAACTCATTGATGAACAAGCTCTCTATACTGCTTTAAAAGAGAAATACATTGCTGGTGCTGGTCTGGATGTTCTTGAAACAGAGTTTGTCTGCCCAGACAACCCGTTACTTGGCTTAGATAATGTCATTATTACTTGCCACTCTGCTCATTACTCCGATAATTCTTTTCCACTGTATTCCCAAGTCCCGGTGGAAGAAGTGGCTCGGATTATGCGGGGAGAGTTGCCTAAGAGTTTAGTTAATCCCCAAGCTATAGATAAATACCAGCAGAAGTGGGGGAACCATTAGTCGGGCTATCAGAGAAGTTTATGCTGAATTAGAGCACAGAATTGTTTAGGTATAATTTACATTAGTCTTTCATGGGAGGTAAGGAATGGCTGGACCATTAGACGGGGTTAAAGTAGTAGAAATAACTATGTTTCAACAGGGACCAGTAGCTGGAATGAGATTAGGAGACTTAGGTGCCGATGTGATTAAGGTAGAACCAAAGACGGGAGACCCAGCTAGAGGTTTCATGAGGATTATTGGTGTTGAGGCAGGTCTGAAAGGACGTAATTATTATTTTGAAAACAACAACCGCAACAAGAGAAGCATAGTCCTGGACTTACGAACTGAAAGGGGGCTAGAAATATTCCTTAAGTTAATTGACACAGCCGATGTGTTCCTGACCAACATGAGTATTGAAGCACCCATAAAGTTGGGGATTGGTCCCGATGAATTACTAAAGAGGAACTCACGGCTTATCTATGCTCAAGCTTCGGGGTGGGGACGGAAGGGTCCTGATGCTCATGAACTCTCCTTTGATTATACAGGGATAGCCAGGTCGGGGCTAATGATGTCCTGTGGTGAACGAGGCTCGCCCCCCGCTCAAATCGTGCCTGGAATAGGCGATGAGTTAGGTGGTCTTATCTGTGCTTGGGCTGTAACCGCCGCTCTATATGCCAGAGAAAAAACGGGTAAGGGGCAACTTGTAGACACTTCGTTGATGGGTAGCTTAATTGCCGCGCTTGGTCTGGTAATGGCAGCACCAGCTATTCTGGGGCAGGAATTTCCCAGAGGGATGAGGTCTGAAGCTGGCAACCCTCTTTATAATCACTACAAGTGTAAAGACGATAAATGGATTGCTATCGCTCATCTTCAGCCAGACAGATACTGGCACAATGTTTGTCGAGCAATTGGCATTACCGGATTAGAAAACGACCCCAGGTTTAACAGCATTGAGGCAAGAGGCAAAAATGCCAAAGAACTTGTAGCTATCATGGATACCAAATTTGCTACCAAAACCAGAGCTGAGTGGATGGAAATCTTAGAAAAAGAGGGATGTATCTTTACTCCCGTCCAGTCTCCGATGGAGGTATCCAACGACCCTCAAGCTCTAGCCAACAACTATTTTATATACGCTGACCACCCGGTGTGGGGTAAGACAAAAGTAGTCGGTTTTCCTTGGGACTTTAGTGAGACTCCGGCTTCCTGGCGCCGTGAAGCCCCTGCCCCTGAACTTGGTCAACACACTGAGGAAATATTATTAGAACTCGGCTATACCTGGGATGATATTGTGAAATTAAAAGCGGGAGAGGTAATACCTTAGAGGCGACTTTTTAAGGAGGTAAAAAAATAGATGTTGGACTATACAGGAAAAGCAGCAATAATAACTGGAGGTGCGCGAGGTATAGGCAAGGCCATTTGCCTGACTTTAGCCAAACAAGGAGCCGACATAGCTATTGCTGATATTCTGGAACAAGATGGAAAAGACACCGCAAATGAAATTCAGAAATTGGGGAGACGTGCCCTGTTTGTGAAAACTGACCTCACTAAAAAAGAATCTGTGGATAATATGGTGGAACAAGTACTTCAGGCTTTCGGCAAAATAGACATTTTGGTGAATAATGCCGGCTGGGACAAAATAGAACTTTTTATCAAAAATTTGCCAGAACTCTGGGATAAGGTTATAGATATAAACTATAAGCATCAGATTTATACAACTCGAGCTGTACTTGACCATATGATAGGAAGAAAATACGGAAGGATTGTGAACATAGCCTCGGACTCAGGTAGGGTTGGCAGCACTGGAGAAGCAGTTTATTCAGGGTGTAAAGGAGCCGTGATTGCCTTTACCAAAACGATGGCACGAGAACTAGCTCGGTTCAATATAACAGTTAACTGTGTCTCGCCAGGTCCAGCAGAGACCCCTTTAACAGAAGAAATGAAGAAAGAGGAGTTCGGAGGTAAAGTGCTGTCAGCTATGGATAAAATAGTGCCTTTGGGTAGGTTAGCAACTCCTCAAGATATAGCAAATGCTGTAGCTTTTATGGCTTCTGATGAAGCGAGTTACATTACGGGACAAACTTTAAGTGTCAGTGGCGGGCTGACAATGATTTAGAAAGGGTCCTCCAGTTCACGATTCCCCTCAGGCATTTCACCATGTTCGGCAAGGAAGTGTTGGAGCAACTCACTCTCCTTTTTGGAATACATGGAGTGTTCTTCGTACATAAAGTAGCGGGCTTTTTGATATGTTGATAGCTGCTTTCGAGATCTTTCCGAATATTTATCGTTCCCTTTAATGTAAATGATGTTTTCCTGGTCATCCAGTAGTTGGTAGACACCACCTGTCTCCGGAACAATAACAATATTCTCAGAGGTGAAATCTTCAACATTTTTAGCTTTTATCCAAAAATTAAGGCTGTTATAATGGTAATGACTCGGAGAGGTGACCGAGTGGCTCATGGTGCCGCT
>CAZJMM010000006.1:0-14541 GCA_964547155.1 uncultured Dehalococcoidaceae bacterium
TACTTAATGTAGAGGCAATTACTGCGGTCAATAACCGGTTTTGGAGGTACGGCTTGAGCAAAGGGAATATAGATGGCAGGGCGTGTCCCCAATCCCAGGTCAAATTCTGATGGGATTTTTTTGACAGGACATTTCTGCCAGCAGATCCCACAACCAGTGCATTTCAGGTGGTCAACCTTTTTGGCCTTCTGTGAAATTTCCACTTCGAAGTTTCCAATGAATCCCTTGACGTTTTTGACTTCAGCATAGGTCATGAGCCTGATTTTGGGGTGCTGAGCCAAGTCAACCATTTTTGGAGTAAGGATACAGGCGGAACAATCTAAAGTAGGGAAGGTCTTGTCCAGTTGCGCCATACGTCCACCAATGGTCGGTTCCCGCTCTACCACGACCACTTCGTAACCAGCATTGGCTATATCAAGAGCGGCCTGGATACCAGTAATACCACCACCAATAACCAAAGCCCGTTTGGTTATTGGCACTTGTCTGGGTTGGAGGGGCTCATGGCGGATAACTTTGGCTACTGCCATTCGTATAAGCTCTATCGCTTTAGCAGTGGCGGTTTCTTTGTTGTCACTGTGGACCCAGCTACACTGTTCTCGGATATTGGCAATTTCCAGTAAATAAGGGTTTAGCCCGGCGCTGGCTAATGTCTTACGAAAAGTAGATTCGTGCATCCGGGGAGAGCAAGCGGCAATAACAACTCGGTTGAGGTCATTTTCAATGATTGATTCTCTGACGGAGGCTTGTCCTGGCTCGCTACAACTATATTTATTATCAATAGCCAGGACTACCATAGGCATCTTTTGGACAGCCTCAAGCACTTTGGGGATATTGATACTGCCAGCAATATTAGTACCGCAATGGCAAACAAAAACTCCAATCCTTGCCAAATTCTCCTCCTGTCACCTGTGCATCCATCATAGATTACATCACCTCATCAACTAACTCAGCAATGTCCCTAATTTCTACCGCATCACCTTTATTCATCGTTAGGACACTATCATCGAAGTTAAGGATGCAATAAGGGCAAGCAGTAGCTAATACCCTGGCACCTACCCCGATAGCTTGCTCTATCCGGATGTCAGAAAACCTCTCGCCCCTTTTCGTCTCTTCCCAGATTCTCCCTCCCCCGCCACCGCAGCAAAGACTGCTGGCCGCAGACTCAGGCATCTCCGTAAATTCTAAACCAGGTAGTCTCCTTAAAATCTCCCGCGGGGTTTCATATATGTTGTTATGGCGCCCGAGGTAGCAAGGGTCATGATAGGTGACCTTTTTGTTGTGTTCCTTGCTGAGTTTGATTCGACCCTCTTGGATGAGCTTCAGCAAATACTGCGTGTAGTGGAGCACCTCAAAATTGGCTCCAAATTCGGGATATTCGTTTTTGAAGGCGTGATAGCAATGAGGGGAGCTGACTACGAGCTGCTTTACCCCCTTTTCTTTGAAAGTAGCCATATTGCTCTGAGCCAGACTCTGGAAAAGGTTTTCATTCCCTGCCTTGCGAACGCTCTCACCGCAGCAACTTTCGGCTGAGCCGATAATACCAAAATTGATTTTTGCTTTCTTAAGGATGTTAGTTAAGGACCGAGCCATTCTATTAGTTTTGGGATCATAGGCAGGGACACAACAAGAGAAATAGGCTACTTCCATACTAGCAGCAAAGGTTTCCACTCCTAAACCCGTTGCCCAATTTGCTCTCTTTTCACGGCTTTCGCCCATGGGATTACCCAACGCGGCGATATTTTTCAGAGTAATGCGCAGGGGCTCAGGCACATATCCCATACCTAATCCCACAGGGATTCTCCGCATTGCTCTCATCACGTCTATGATGTTAACGTTCCGGGGGCAGACATTGACACAAGCCTTACAGGTAACACAAAACCACCAATTTTCATCTTCAAAGTCTACGAGACCTAATTGTGCCTCATGTATCATCTTGCGGACAGGGAAGCTCCTCACGGAATTCCAGGGACACGTGCCAGTGCAGAGACCGCATTGATAGCAGGATTTAATAGGACCTCCCCCAGCTTCTTTTATAAAGTAAACCGCTTCGATAGAGGGCGTTACTATGCTGGTAGTCATGTTTTATTCTTTCCCTTTCTAATTCCGTCAGTATCTAAGACACCAGCCACCGATGCTCACCCCCGTGTTGCAAGGAAACCTGGAAAATCTAGACCTCTGGGTTTAAGCTCTCAATCGATTTCTGAAAGGTAGCTAAGTCGAAGTTAAGATAAGGTAGAAGGTCTATTTTGTTTATCGACACGGCATTAGCGTCCGTTATTTTGCCTGCGGCAAGGTAGGTTGTCAAGAGCCCACACCGACTTGACAGGGGGAAGGGGAAGGTGATGGTGTAGATTTTTTTGGCAGGCCGAAAATAACCAACTTTTGAACGCAACCCAAGTGCGAAAGTAAGCGATCTGAGGCATTAAGTTGGAGGCTTGGCTCGGCTTCATAGTATACGCTACTCTTTAAAAGTCGGGGTAGTTCAGTGCTAATAATCTGATGGGAGGGAAAGACCATGTCGTTGGGAGGAAAAGTTGCCTTTGTCAGTGGGGCATCTAGGCCGCGGGGGATAGGTCGAGCTATTGCCCTTACCTTGGCCGAGATGGGAGCTGACGTTGCCGTTACCGGTAAGACTCACATTGAAGGAGCGATGTCTGTGGCTGAGGAAATAAGACAGATGGGGCGAAAATCCTTGGCTGTCAGGATGGATGTAAGTGATTATGGTGATGTACAAAAGGGGTTTGCCAAGATTAAACAAGAGCTAGGAGCCGTAAGTATCTTGATAAATAATGCTGCCTTAATGGGCCACAACGTTCCGATTTATAAGACCACTGTTGAGGAATGGGATAACGAGGTAAAGATTTGTCTAAATTCCGCATTCTATTGTATTAAGGAGGTTTGGGCGGACATGTGTACTAATAAATGGGGTCGCATTGTTTATTTAACATCAGTAGCCGGCTATATGGGAGGATACGGCCAGACCAGTTACGGAGCAGCAAAAGCAGGACTAATTAGCTTGGCTAAATCCGTTGCACTTGAAGGAGCCAGGTTCAATATTACCAGTAATGCTGTGCTGGTCGGATTGGCAAACACTGATGCCAGCTTGATTGACCTTCTTGGAGAAGTGCGACGTAAGGTTGAAGAAAGGACAGTTTGGCGTCGGTTCGCCGAACCACAGGAGATTGCCAAGGCTGTTGCCTATTTAGTCTCAGACGAGGCACAGTATATGACTGGAGCCGTGATGAATATGCTAGGTGGTATGGACTTGTTTGTCTTCTAGATGATTAATTGCCGCGCTAAACTGAGAGGAAGTTGTTGGCAGCAATCTTTTGGGGCTTTCCTTCGGCGATCTTCTCACCGTGATGGAGCACCATAATTCGGTCACATACGCTCATAATTGCTTTCATAACATGCTCAATCATAAAAATGGTAATCCCCTTATCCCAGTTCCTGGTTACCAACTCCATAGCCTAGGCTACCTCAGTGGGATTCAACCCCGCTATAAGAGTGTAGCACCTCAGAGAGGTACTGAATGGCTCTTTGTTAAGCCTGGGATGGATTGGGGCTAATCGTATTTAGGTGATACAGGTAGATTAACTTGCAGTTAACCTCAAGGTCAGCGCTGATTTTGGCGGAAGACACATCCGCTCCAAAACGTTTCGCCAGCCTGTCATCAAAAATTGTTTGAGGGAACACCTCCCGCAGTTGTGTCACAAGAGTATTGAAATTTATGAGGGGAGAGGAGGCCATCTTTGTCCCCAGGAATGAATAGTCCATGTCATACTGGAACATCTGCACGCTGGGCTCCGCCGATTTCCTTTCGTAGAGCCTTAAAAACGAGTCAGCCTTACGTGATACTTCCTTAGTTTCTTCCTTGACCTTGCGCCAAATAGGAATGCCACCCGACAGCAGCGTCCCGGCTAAACTGAACTTCATCCTATTCTTTGTTAACTTGGTCTCTATGTAGGTCCGTATCTTTCCCTTTATAATCAGGAAGGCATCCCTTGAGTCAATTCTTCTCACCTGACCGCCTCTGTCCCAGAATAGGACTTCTTCATCCCTGAGTTCTAAGGTATGTGCCATGAAGCTTTGTGAGGGTTTACGAAGCTCCGAATCTTTACAGACAATTACTACAAGCCCCAGGTCTCTCAGGCTCTGGGCTATCGATTCTGCAGTTTGCATGCTGTGATAGTGAGCGATTATTCTCGGAATCTCTCCGGCTAGGAGAAGACGCATCTCATAGGGGTCTTTACTGATAATAGCTGCCACTTTCTTTGTGAGATTTGCCTCAAGCACATCCTGCGGAGCTACTGCCACATCCACAATCTCATACCCAGCCATCAGCGACTCTCCTTTCCTTGTCAGGTCGTGTTAATGGTGAGTGATATTTGTGCATCGTCAGCAACATTGGGCAACTCACAACAGACACTTTAGCTATCTGATTTCTTATCGTCAAGCTGTAGATGGAAATGATGAAGGAGCCGATGTATCACAGGGGCGAAGATTACTCCCACAATGATGAGGAACACTAAGCCAGAAAATAGCGCATAAACAGAAGCAAATAACTTACCAGCAGACGTATGCAGTGCCTGGACGGGTCCCATACCGCCGAGAATCATGGCGGCGTTAAGTGTAGCGTCGATCCATGGCAGACCTTCGAATCCATGATAGCCAATAATGCCGATTGCCAGCGAAACAAGAGCAATTCCGAGAGCAACACATATATAGCGAACAAAGCGAAGAAGAAATGCAGCTCGCGGAAGCAATGGTTCCCTATGATGCTCGAACCTCGGAGACCATAGAGATCTGCGACGTGGTTTTTGTTTCTTGTCTTTCACAGCCGTCATTATACCAAGATTTGTTGTCCTGAAACCAAATTGTGAAATTACAGCCCTATTTTAGTAGCCACTTCACGCATACCCATAATGACATCGGTTATTAAATCTCTTAATTCCACCCCTAACATCATTACCCCCTTTTCAATAACTGAACGGTCTACACCAGCAGCAAAGGACTTATCTTTCCATTTCTTAATCACGGAGCTTGCTTCCAGGTCTGCGACACTCTTCGACGGTCGGATTATTGCCACTGCTGTGATAAGCCCTGTTAGTTCGTCAACGGCATACAATGTCTTCTCCATAGCTGTTTGCGGCTCAACATCACTGCATCTACCCCAGCCGTGGGAAACAATGGCTCGTATGTACTCTTCAGACCAACCTCGTCCCTCCAATATCTCTCGTGATTTCTTACAGTGCTGCTCTGGAAAAGATTCATAGTCTAAGTCGTGTGTTAGCCCAATGATCCCCCACTTCTCTTCATCCTCACCCTTCTTACGTGCCATGTAACGCATTACTCCCTCTACGGAATAAGCATGTTTTAGCAGGCTTTCGCTCTTGTTAAACTCCTTGAAAAGTGACAGTGCTTCATCGTACGTAGGCGTGTACTCTGGCATTTTACTTCCTCCTGCATAAGACTTTTGGCAACTTCTAAATTATGCCAGCCTTCTTTAGCTTTTTCAGCCTGGAAGGTTTGAAACCCATATACTTTAGATAGATGTGTTCATTGTCATACCCTACTGGGCGGCATACCCATTTTGTCCTTATGGGCGTTTCTGTCATTTTGTGCTGTGCCTGAGCTACAACGAGCTCTCCGTACACCGGGTCTTTGACGGGAGTGAAAATGCCTCTGTCTAACCAGTTGTCATCCTTCATAGCCTCCTCGGGGGAACAAACTGGCGCCACCACCGGGGTAATGGGAGCTAAGCGACCCTTCTTACCATATTCTATGGACATGCGTACCAGTTCTTCGTTGGTGTATTTGCGCGTCTCAGCAAAGAGCAATGGTGCCCATTTCAATTGCTGCTCCTTTTCCATAAAAGTTGTCAGGTTCGTCCAGCTGGCGGCGCCCCACTCTTCCCACTTCCCCACCATATCGGCAAACGCCTGCCACATCTCTAACCTTAAGCCGCCCAGGAAAACAGAGCCATCTTTCGTTGGTGCAAAACAGTACAGCCAGCCGGCAATATCCAGGCTGCCAAAGCGCTCACTAGTGATTCCAGTTTCCTGATACCACAACGCAGCATAGTCGTCAAAACAGGCGTAGGCTTCAGCTGTCGCCACATCCAGTGCTTGTCCTTCACCGGTTATTCTTCTTGAGTACAAAGCAGCCAAAATACCAACTGCCATAAATGTTCCTGGCTGGCACCAACCTATCCATGGGCCAGCCTTAGTGGGAACTGCCCAGGGACATTCATCGTAGCTTTTGCCCTTGGGCATGACTTCGCCTGTAGCTGACTGCGCTCCTGACCTAGCTTGAGCTATATTATCGTAGTCGGGCATCCGGCTCTGGCTCACGGGTTCGAACTGCCCGTAAGCTGTTATAGAGGCGAATATCAGCCTGGGATTAATCTCCTTTAATTGTTCATAGCCAATACCCCACCTGTTCATGACTCCAGGTCTGTACGTCTCTATAAGTACGTCAGCTCTAGCTACAAGAGCTTTGAGTATCTCCCTGCCTTTTGGCTCTTTCAGGTTCAGGGTAATATGAAATTTATTCCTGCCTTCGGTCAAATAATTGAGACCCTCACCCTTGTACAGCAAACCATAAGGAGTGCAAGTCCTGATGAAATCACCCTCCGGAGGCTCTATTCTCAAGACCTTGGCACCAAACTCGGCTAATAGTGAAGAACAATAACACCCTGCGAAGCTTTTACAGCTCAAGTCTAACACCGTTATATCATCCAGAGCCTCAGGCTTAGTATGTGAAATCCTGGGATCATCCTTCTCCCTCACCCAATCTGACCAGGGTTGTTCCGTCTCCATTGCCTTTACTCCTCTCCCTCGTGCTCTCTGACAGGGATAAGCCCAGCCTTACCATCCCAATCAGGTGGGGGTCGGCGTGTCGGCAAATCAGCCCATTTGCCCAAGGCGCCACACTCATACAAATGCTTGATTTCGTCTTCACTCTTGCCCAAAACATGTGCTATTACATATTCGTTATCAAAGCCTATAGGTCTGATTGACCACCTGACCTTCGGTGGGGTCTTGGACATCATCACCGGGAACTCGTGAGTATAGTACTGACCGAGGAGAGCATCATTAACCTTAGTCATAAAGCCTCGCTCATGGAAATGTTTGTCTTCTACCACATCCTTAGAGGTATACACATGAGACGCGGCGAAGCCGTGCTTCTCAGCTAATTTCTCTATCTCCGCAGGGGTCTTAGTTCTTGCCCAATGAGCAATAATCTTCAGAATCTCATTGGCATTATCTTCCTGCAGTCGAGTCAGATGGTCTCTAAATCTGGGGTCGTCAGCCAGCTCTGGTCTGCCCATAGCCGTGCACAAGCCCCGGAACTCCTCCGGGGCTGGTGCTGCTATTGCCACAAAAGTATCATCAGCACAGCAGAACGTGTCAGCCGGACATATAGACACGTCCCTATTTCCGGCTGGCATGGCTCCCTTACCAGTGATTTGTTGATAGGGCCAGACCCACGACATTACCCGCATAATACTTTCACTTTGTGACAGTTCTATGTACTGTCCCTTGCCTGTACTTTCCCGATAGTGGAGGGCAGCCAATACAGCAACTTCACCCATCAATGCGCCATAATTGTCACAAATGTACAGCCGGCTCTTAAGAGGCGGCTGACCTGGAAAACTTGACAGCCAAGCATATCCCGAAAATGCCTGAGAAGCACCGTCGTTGGAAGGTCTATTCTCCTCAGCATATTTGCCCCACTGACCAAAGCCGTTCTTGGATATATAGATGATGCGCGGATTAATTTCCTTGACCTGTCGGTAGCCAACATTCCAGCTCTCCATTACCCCCGGTCTTAGATTTTCTTCAATAATGTCAGACTTAGCTGCCAGTTCTAAAAACACCTTCTGCGCTTCGGTTTTATGCAAATCCAAACCTAACCAGTACTTGTTGGGGTTAATATGTACAAACGCCACTCCCTGCTCCTTAAACAAATAGCCAAAGGGAGCCAGATTCCGGCACGTATCTCCCATAGGTGGTAACTCGCACTTAATAACTTCGGCACCCATCTCTGCCAGAAAACTCGGTCCGGCAGGACCCAGCAAAAGAGTGCATACTTCGAGTACCCGGACGCCTCTTAATGGTGGTGACTTAGAATGCTTCCTTTCTTTATAATTCTTCCATGTTTCTTCTGCCATAGCAATCAGATGCCTTCTTTTCTCTAAGTCTTATTCTCGCCTTTCAGGGAGTCCATGCTCATTGCCCAATTTTATCATAGATTGTCATAGCTCGATTCTCATAATAAGACGACTCCATCCTGTTTCGTGGTAAAATGTACAAAGGCATGGTGAGACGATTGACTTGGCTGACGGCTGTTGGGCTGTGTCTCCAAATTGCTCTATTTAGCTCAGCACAATCAGCTCCTGAAGAGCCCACTCGGGTCAAAGAGTTGAATTTCGTTTTTCTTCATGGCGCCCCAGGCAATGTCTGTTCCGTTCAGTTATTGTCTGACTCAATTATGGCACAGCTAGCCGAATATATCCTTGATTACGAGAAAGCCCACCCTGGTACTAAGATTCGCGTCAACATGTTGAAGAGATGTTATCCGAACAATGTAGATGTACATACTTGGGCTACTAATATCGCTGACAGTGTTGACAAGTATTTCAGTAAGAGAAATCTGATATTAATCGGGCACAGTATGGGAGGTAAGGCAGCCCTTTATGCTGTGGCACGCAATGTGGGCGGTTTAGCGGAGAAGGTGGCATTAGTAGTGACTATCAATAGTCCTGTCAAGACTCTGTACCAGTACTATTTTACCGGTGGCGTATCTATATCTGATTATTGGCAAGCCCGATGGTTTTTGCCTTCGGATCAAGGAACAATAGGTTCTGTTGCCTATTACGATAGCTCCCAAGATGGGAAGTGGGTAGCTTCCAATAAGCATTGGTTAGCTTTGATCTCAGGTGAAGCAGCGCCACAAAGTAAGCAATTTGATGTTGGCGGGGTTGACCCCCTGCCCAAAAATATGGACGATGTCATTATACCAATCTCGGCTCAATATTCTGACGGGGCTGACGTAATCTATTATGGAGAGCATGGTCATAATGATTTTGCTAACTTAGATTCGGTAGCTGGTTCCGTGGCTGAGCAAATCCTCCGCTATATCTTTGGTGGGTCTATAGAATGTTCCGTTTTCGCTAAAGGCGGCGTATTCGAACACAGAGCTAACTGGCTACCGCTTACAAATAGTTGGGAAGATATTGTCGGCGAAGTCCCTGCAAGCAGTGGTCAATTATGGCATTGGAATGAGTCCTATACTAAATGGCAAGAATGGGAGGATGTGGTTGGGGAGTGTACACCCCAGGACGAGCGCAGCCATTACGAAATCAATCGGGTGAGGTCCTCCGTGCTTTTTACCAGCATTGAGGAATTACGCTGGCTGAACCCTGATAATCCTGAGGATTGTCGGCTTTACCTACGAACCAAAGCAGCCCCTCGAAATTATCTTCAGGTAGATTGGAATACTTATGGTCAGGGGTTACTACCTCCGGGCACAAAAAGAGACCGCTATGAGGTCGAAATAGTTGCCGGCACGCCATTGGCTGCAGTGGAAGGAGTGTCATGGCTTACTAGCAATCCTCGTGACTTAAGGCTCTTGTTACAATCAAATGCTGAAGGTCCCTTCCGCTGGTTCAAAGCTGAATGGAGGACCTACTTCAAAGAAAGCCGAGAAAGGAAAGTTATTGACGAAATTCCCAGCTTTGCAGCAATGCCAGTGATTACAGTTGGCAACCTACAGTGAGAATGAGGAAATAAATGGGGACACCTACTCAAATAGTTAAGACTACCTGTCAATTTTGTCATCTAAGCTGTGGAATGAATGTTTATGTCGAGAATGGCACAATTGTTAAGGTGCGTGGCATGCCTGAGCACCCACTAAATAAAGGTACACTCTGCCCCAAAGGCGCTGCCGCTGTAGATTACTTTTATTCTCCAGACCGACTTAAATATCCCATGAAAAGAGATGGCGATAAATGGGACCGTATCTCCTGGGACGAAGCTTTAAGCACGATAGCTAGCAAGATGACGGAAATAAAGCAGACTTACGGCGCTGAAGCTTTCGCGGTTTGTATTGGCATGTCACTATTGCTTTCCGGTTCAACCACCATTGGACTTATTCGGAGATTTTGTTACGCATTTGGTTCCCCAAACTGTTTCTCAGTAGAAAGTATGTGCTTTCGCTGCCGCATTATAGCCTACATATTGACCTATGGCAGGTTTTGGACGGCTGACCTTGAGAATTCAAAGTGCATTATTCTCTGGGGGCATAACCCTACAAACTCCAGTCCAATGTTAGTCAAAAGTATACGTAAAGCTAAAAAGAAAGGGGCGAAACTTGTTGCCATTGACCCAAGGCGTACCCCGTTAGCTAAAGAAGCCGACATCCATCTTCAACCCAGGCCTGGCACTGACTGTGCTCTTATTCTGGGCTTAATCAACACCATCATTTCCCACAAGCTTTACGATGAGGAATTTGTTGACCGATGGACTTCTGGCTTTGACCGACTGGCTGAACATGTCAAGCAATATACCCCATCTTATGTAGAGAAGATAGCATGGGTGCCTGGAGACATGGTTGAGAAAGTAGCTTATCTTTACGCTACAACCAAGCCAGCCACTATCGTGCAAGGGACTAATGCTTTAGACCAGCATACGACTGGGCTTCAAAATGACAGGGGTATTGCCATTCTACAAGCAATCACTGGAAGCTTAGACATACCCGGTGGCTTTATCCGGGTACCGAGGCTTCGTGAGAATCCTATCGAGGTGCCGGTGAAACTTGTGGAAACAGCCATAGGGCAAAAGGAATATCCCATTTTTTACAGCGTTTTTGGTCATGAGTTTGGAGAGGGGCAGACAATGCTCCTCTGTGACACTCTTATCAGTGGTAAACCTTACCCAATAAAAATGATGGTTGTCGCCGGTTCCAATCCTTTGCTCACCTGGCCTGATTCCCAGAAAGTTGCCCAAGCTTTTAAGAAACTTGATTTCATAGTAGTTCTGGACCAATTTATGTCTGAAACGGCTAAGATAGCCAATATAGTCCTACCTGCAGCTACTTTTTTGGAGAGAACGGAACTGAGTGACTACTATCATCTGTGGGGGTTGCCTTATGTAATGCTTCGCAAAAAGGTAATTGACTACGAGGAATGCTGGCCTGACCTGAAGTTCTGGTTTGAACTGGCAAGAAGACTGGGTCTTGACCAATACTTTCCTTGGAAAACTATTGAAGAGGCTATTGATTATGTGCTTGAGCCTTCCGGATTGACAGTCAAAAGGCTTACCGAAGAAAATCCTGAAGGTACTACCTATGCGTCGGTCAAACATAAAGGATATGAACCTGAAGGTTTTCGGACACCTTCGGGGAAGGTAGAGTTATATTCGGAGATTCTGGCTATGCTGGGGTATGACCCTATGCCTACTTTCAGAGAGCCGCTGGAAAGCCCGATAAGTACCTCGGAGTTGGCTAAAGAATACCCACTAGTTCTGACCACTGGAGCCAGGATTTTAGAGTTTTGTCACTCCCAGCACCGCAACATACGTAGATTGCGGCAGAAAGTGCCCGAGCCTTTGGCTGAAATCCATCCTAACACGGCAATGAAGCATGGTATTGCCAACGGGGATACTATAACTGTAAGTGATAGAAGAGGCAGCTTTGATATTAAGGCAAGAGTTACAGAAGACATTATACCCGGTGTAGTTTCAATTCCCCATGGCTGGGCTGAAGCCAATGTAAATATTCTTACCAGTCAGCAGCCGGCTGACCCTGTTGTTGGCTATCCAGCACTTAAAGCCCTGTTATGCAGTATTAAAAAGAAGAAGGTATAAAGCGTAGCCGTAACTCATTCTGTATGTTATAGCGACTAGGATTTAATTATCTCAAGCTTTGCTTCTAACCCGCGGTAAGTATAAGTATGCCGTAATGCGCGGAAAACCGGTAATCATTCAATGGGGTGAATAATCCGCCCAAAACTTTACTGTTGAAATCTTGAGTCTGAGGTCACACTGCAAGCACCTTAGTGACTCTTTAAGTGCTGCCTCTTCATCATAGCCATGGACTGTCTTGCCAAAGCTACTGAGTCGCTGCTCAACTGGCACAAAGGATATTTCACACCGGCGTTGGTAGGCAAAGTTCTCTCCCCGACCTAGCCAGGCCCGGGGCTCTTCAACTGGTGCCAATTCTTCATCAATAATACCGCTCCCCCCGAGATAGCTGTCTACGGCACTGGCCATATTTCTCCCTGAAGCAATAGCCTTAATGACCGAGGCAGTTCCAGTTACAGCATCACCGGCGGCAAAGACACCTTCTCTATTGGTGGCAAGAGTATACTCGTTAATTTGAACTGTGCCGTCTCGACCGATAGTTAATCCAAACTGTTCTGGAATCTCTGGACGCTGACCGATGGCGAAGATGACAGTATCTGCTGGCAGAATGTGCTGGGAACCTTCAATAGCGTTAATATGGGCTCTTCCGTCCTCGTCAAATTCAAAAGACTGTACATCAAGGCACTCAACACCGGTAATATGCCCGTAGTCACTCAAAATCTTAGTGAAAGTATGGGAAGGATGGATAACAATACCCTCTTCTTCTCCCTGCTCAATCTCATCAGAGGTGGCTAGCATTCTATCTCTGGACTCCAGACAAGCCAGGTGGACTTCACTAGCGCCTAGGCGGCGGGCAACACGGGCACAATCAAAGGCAACATTTCCCCCTCCCAGCACCAGTACCCTTTTCCCTACTTTAACCTCTTTACCCAGATTTACATCCCTGAGAAAAGGTATACTAATCAACACTCCGTCAAGGTCAGCGCCAGGAATAGGTAGCTTTTGACCCTGATGAGTACCAACGGCTACTAGGATGGCATTATATCCCTCTTCTAGGAGCGTATCTAATGAATCCACCCTTGTATTTGTTCTTATGTTTATACCCATGCTTTCTATTTCTTGAATCTCAGCATCAAGCACATACCTAGGCAGCCGATATTCGGGTATACCAAATCGCATCATGCCACCGGGGAGTGGTGAAGCTTCAAATACGGTGACACTATGGCCTAACTTTGATAGATAATATGCTGCAGTCAGTCCGGCTGGTCCTGACCCTATTATTGCCACCCGCTTACCCGTTGGGGGTGCTTTCTGAGAGTTTTTCTTCCATAGCTTGTTATCCCTTTCAGCGGCAGAGCGCTTGAGCTCCCTTATGGAAATGGCCTCAGTCAGTTGGCTGCGCCGACAAACAGCTTCACAGGGATGGTCGCAGACATAACCCAGGACTAAAGGGAAAGGAACCTTTTCCCTGATCACCGCTACTGCTGCGGAATACTTCTTTTCACGGATGAAACGAATATAGCGGGGTACATCTATTTCTGCAGGACAAGTATATTTGCAGGGAACAAGTGCTGCTCTACGGCTCTTTGCCATCTCCAATAGCTCGGCGTGGTCCCTGATGGCACCGGTGGGGCAAACCTCAACGCAAGCACCACAAAAAATACAGCCGGCGTCAGCTAGGGAATGGCCGAAGGCGGTACCAATGTAGGTTTCCTGGCCTCTCTTTATGAAAGAGAGCACGCCCACCCCACGCAGCTCATAGCAAGCTCTAACACATCGCCCGCAGAGGATGCACCTGCTGAAGTCATGCAAGAAAAGGGGATTACTAGTATTGACAGAAAATGCTCTTGGTCGCCTTTTTAAACGCTGCTCCTCAGTAACTCCCAGATATTGTTTGAGTGACTGTAGTTCACAATTAAGATACTTGGGGCATGTTGTGCAATCGGGAGGATGACCAGCCAGCAGCAATTCCATAGAGAGCCGACGTATCTGGTCAACCTTGGGCGTTTTAGTCTTCACTACCATACCCTCTGCAACCAGTGTAGTGCACGCCGTGGGCAGTCCTGGCATACCTTCGACCTCAATAACACATAACCGGCAGGCGCCAAGGGGCGTTAGGTCGGGGTGATGACAGAGGTGAGGAATGTAGATACCCGCATCCAACGCTGCTTCCAGCACACTCTTTCCCTTCTTAGTTTCAATCTCATGTCCATTGATATTCAGTATGATTGTTTCCAAAATATCCCCTGAGCTATGTCTTTCACCAACTTCCGATAGGTCTTGACTCGTTAGGAGTTAGGAGACAAGTTTCTTGCATACTCCTGCCGGACATCGCTTCCTTTTGATATGTGCTTCGTACTCCTCACGAAAGTTATGAATAGTGGTTAGCACCGGGTTGGGGGCTGTCCCGCCCAAAGCGCAAAGTGACCCCAACTTAATGCCCTCACTCAGTTCTAAGAGCAAGTCTATATCCTCAGGCTTGCCCCTACCTTCAGTAATGTCAGCCAGAAACTCTAGCATTTGCATAGTTCCTTCACGGCAAAACACGCACTCGCCGCATGATTCAGCTTGAGTGAAGGAGAGTGAGTATTTAGCCAAGTCAACCATACAGGTATCGCTATCGGCAACCATCATGCCTCCGGAACCAATGATGCTCCCCTGCTCGGTCAAATGC
>CAZJMM010000006.1:14551-17161 GCA_964547155.1 uncultured Dehalococcoidaceae bacterium
GCTCATAGTCAACGGGGAGATCCAAAGCATTGGCTGGCAAAAAGCCTCCTGTTGGACCACCGACCTGCACTGCCTTGAAATCCTTGCCATCCGGAATGCCTCCACCAATGTCATAGATAATCTGGCGCAGTGTGATGCCCATTGGTACTTCAATAAATCCGGTGCGTGTCACCTTACCGGATAGGGCGAATGTCTTAGTTCCCTTGCTTTGCTCGGTGCCATAGCCAGCGTACCATTTGGCACTTTTTTGCAAAATAGCCGATACATTAGCCCACGTCTCTACATTATTGACAATGGTCGGTTTACCTCTCAGTCCTGATGTGGTGGGGAAGGGAGGGCGAGGGTAAGGCATACCCCGCTTACCCTCGAGAGAACGTATTAAGGCAGTCTCCTCACCGCAGACAAAGGCACTTGCCCCCTCTTTGACCTCTATTTGGAAGCTGAAATTCGAACTAAAGATATTATCACCTAAAAACCTGTAATCCTCCATCTGTTTCAGGGCAGTCTTAATCCTAACAATAGCTAAAGTATATTCAGCAGGAATATAGATATAGCCACGGGTAGCTGCAATAGCATAGGCGCCAATAAGCATTCCCTCCAAAACAGAGTGGGGGTCACCTTCTAATAATGACTGGCCTATGTTGGCTCCGGGGTCACCCTCAGCGGCATTACAAATCAAGTATTTCTCGCTACCGGGTGCATCGTGGCAGATGCGCCACTTGGTTCCCGTGGGAAATCCAGCACCACCCCTCCCCCTAAGCCCAGACTTACTAACCTCCACTATTACCTCCTCGGGGGTCATCTTTAGTGCTCTAACTATCCCACTGTAGCCGCTGTTGGCAATATAGTGATTGATATTTCCAGGGTCAATATAACCACAACTGCGAAGTACTATTCTCACTTGTGGCTTGAACATGGGCAGTTGAGAAAGACTGGGGATGCCATCAATTTCACCCTTACCCATACTGCAAAGAGCCAAGTCGGGTCTGGGATTATCATTGACTATATAGTCTGTAACAAGCTGAGAAGCAATCTCCGGTGTAACGCGGCTATAGCAGATACGAGGGCGTCCACGCTTGGCAATATAAACCAAGGGCTCAAGGTAGCAGCAACCAATACATCCCACCTCTATCACCTGTGCATCTATGTCTCTCTGTTCAAGCTCAGCATTAAGATGGTCAAGTACTTTTAGTGCTCCAGAGGAACGACCACATGTGGCAGTGCCAATATAAATGCGAGGCTTTTCACTATCTTCTAAAGCCTCCCATTCGGCTATCGCATTGCGCTGTATTTGTTCAAAGCTCATACAGCCTCTGTTTGGATAGTATCATCACTGGGGGTGAAGCGAAACTGGGTATAAAAGCTAGCAACACTATATACGTCATTCTCAGTAATATCTAAGAAACGGCTGATTTCCTTAATAGCTTCTGGTGACAGGTACTTTTCTACCTCTTGAACCTTTAGTAGTATAGGTATCAGGTCGCTCCTATCCCTCGTAAATCGCATCATAACCTCTCTTGCCTTCTCATTCATCTGCTCGCTTACTCCTCTGTATAAGTATCCATCTCCAGTTCCGTAGCTACTTAGCATGTTGTCGTCTGTACGGTTAGTCTTGGTTTAGCCAGAAACTTAATCCTCCTCCTTTCCATAATTACTGGCATTTAATTCAATATCTGTCAAAGAAGCTAATTGGGTTAATTATATAATATTAAACCAAAACCGGGCATATTAGCGCTGATTACCCTTTAGAAGCTTCACCGTCTAAAACACAGAGTTTATAATAAACGACCACGACTACTATCACGGAAAGGGGATGCCTCCATTATTGACTTTTTTGTATTAGAGGTTAAAATTCTGTTTATGCGTCGTAAAGTCAAAGAAAAGGTCAGTGATGCCTACTGAGGAACAACTCAAAACGGTGCTTTGGGTCTTACTGTAGGCACAAGGCTCAAGTATGCATAAATAGGGCTAAGCACTGGAACATCGAACAATTGCTGAGAGGAGGAGAATAATGAAACAAGTAGAAGCTGATGTAGTGGTTGTTGCGGCTGGTACTTCCGGGTTGGCGGCAGCGGTAACGGCTGCAGAAGGCGGTGCCAGTGTAATCGCGTTTGAAAAAGCGGCTACCACAGGCGGAACCGGTAATATGGGGATGGGGCCCTTCGCCGTAGAAAGCAGACTGCAGCGCTTGAAACAGATCGCACTTACCAGAGAGGAAGCGTTTAAAATCTTTATGGATTATACCCACTGGCGTGTCGATGCCCGATTGGTGAAAGCATACATAGATGAGTCAGCCAGCACCATAGATTGGCTGGAGAAGATGGGAGTCGAATTTTTCGACCCGGCGGCTTACTTTCCAGGGGCTAATTTCACCTGGCATATCGTAAAGGGACCGACCGGTCGTCCCGGACCTGAAGTCTCGGCCACTATGATAAAAATTATGACTGATAGAGCTAAAGAGCTGGGAGTCAGAATCTTTCTTCAAACACCAGCTAAAAAAATCCTCAAGGAGGGTGGTCGGATTGTAGGCGTGATGGCAGAAGACAAGTCTGGGGGAACCATTCAAGCGAAGGCCAAAGCCGTGATTATCGCTACCGGTGGCTTTGGCGA
>CAZJMM010000006.1:17171-19569 GCA_964547155.1 uncultured Dehalococcoidaceae bacterium
ATACCGGATATGAGTGGGGGCGTGACCTATTCTCGTTTAGAATTCCCGGTTTGGTCGGGGATGGCATCCGGATGGCCTGGGAAGTAGGTGCAGCTGAAACCGAAATGAACATGGAAATGATTTACGGCCTGCCTGGAGGTGACGCACTGGGAGCTTTGAATATAGCATTTCGCCAACCCAACCTTATGGTTAATCTATTAGGCGAGCGCTTCATTAATGAAGAGATCGTGAGAAATACCACGTTTACGGGCAACGCCATTGCCCGACAAAAAAATCGATGTGCCTTCATTATTTTCGATGAAACTACGAAGAAATATTATGAGGAAACAGGTTTTGATTTTCTGTCTGCCGTTTTTCCTTTCACGAAAATTAGCAATTTTGATGCTGAGTTAAAGCAAGCTCTTGACCAAGGATATGACCATATATTTGTGGCAAATTCCCTGGAAGAGTTAGCCAGTAAAACCGGGATTAATCCGGATGCTCTGCGGAAAACTATAGATGAATACAATAAAGCCTGCAAGACAGGCCGTGATGAACTCTTTAACAAGACCCCCAGATATCTCAAGCCAGTTAAACAGCCCAAATTCTATGCCGGCAGGTTTTTCCCTGGCGCTTATGGAAGCCTAGGTGGAATAAAGATTAATTACAAGACAGAGGTATTGACTAAGGACTATGATGTGATCCCCGGACTCTATGCTGCGGGGACTGATGCGTGTGCAATATATGGTGACAGCTATGTGTTTGTTTTACCGGGTAATACAATGGGCTTTGCCTTGAATAGCGGGCGCATTGCCGGAAAAAATGCCCTGGAGTACATAAAAACTGTCGCTAAATAACCCTTGTAAATCGTCAGCGAGAATGGTCTCACTTTAGAGACATAAGGTAATGGACAGTCAGGGGCTTGCTCGTGTTCCCAATATGCAATATCAAAAAAAGGAAGGTGTAAAGCGTAGCTGTAGCTCACTCTGTATGTTATAGCGACCAGGATTTAATTATCTCAAGCTTTGGTCCTAACCCACGGTAAGTATGCCGTCATCGTAAGTGGTTAACCTTTTGATACCAGTTTTAGTAACCAAGTAGTCATCCTCTACACCAACGGCTCCAATATCCGGGAAAACCAGTTTGGGTTCAAAGGCAAAGACCATATTCTCCTGAAATTCTTCGGGAAAATCGGGGCTGATCAGGGGATATTCGTCAATCTCGAGTCCAATGCCGTGCCCTAAAAATGTCACCTGATGCCCCATGTAGCCCATAAAGTAGTCCTGATAGCTCCGTTGCAAGACCATTTTCATTACTTCTTTGTAAAGTAAAGAACAAGCCTTGCCGGGGCAAACCCAATGTTCCATAAAATCCTTGACCTCTTTCACAAAGGAATAAGCTCGCTGTAGCTCTTGGGACAACTGCCCTATAACAAAAGTGCGGGTCATGTCTGTAACATATCCATTAATCCCCACGCCAAAGTCTATGACTATTGGTTCATTTTCAGTAATGGCATTAAAACTTGCTCCTTGGGCAATAGCTGGCGTGGTTCCTAAACCACCCAAAGGGGCTTTCAGAAAGGAGGGAACAGCTGCTATCTTACCGCAGAAAACATGTGCGTAAAACATATCTTGATTGTATCCGTGCATGCGTAAAAGCCCTTGATGCCCTAACCGTCTGGACAAGGCACCTAAAACTGAGTCAACTTCGAGTTCAGTCATTCCAGCCCGGATATTTGTCTGAGCTACCTGCATAACACGGTCTAAAATCCCACAGGCTTTTGTAATCTGCATGATTTCGTACTCTGATTTAATCATGCGAGCCTTTCTGATGAGGTCTGAAACATCAATGAAATTTGCCCGCGGAAAATCGCGGCACAAGGCAAGATAGTACTTAGCTGGTAAAACATCCATCTCCAAGCCTACGCGACCCTCTACCGAGTAGCTAAAGCTGGAAAGAAGCTCGGATAGCTGGTGACTATCTTTTGTGGGAACGATTTGTTTAAGTCTGGATTCCTTTAGGACTCGGTCCAAGTTCTCGTATACTGCTAATAAAGGCTCCCCTTGGGCTGGGATGAAAAGGGAGGAAGGCTGGATAGTGCCACTGAAATAAAAGAGGTCAGCATTTTGCGAGACAAAAGCCCCAGCAATCTCATTGTCTTGTAGCAGACTTTGGAACTGGGCAATACGATGCTGAATTTCGCTCTGCGGCGTGCATTCATATTCCATCTTGTTCATTATAAGCTAACTTTCCATTGTAGGCTACTCCAATTTTCAATACCAAACTTCTTGATGCATTTCCTTATCTTTGACACTTTCCCAGCTAATGATATAATCTAAGCCTGCTGGGGAATCGTCTAGCGGTAGGACAGCGGACTCTGGATCCGTTAGGCCAGGTTCGAATCCTGGTTCCCCAGCCA
>CAZJMM010000007.1:0-13004 GCA_964547155.1 uncultured Dehalococcoidaceae bacterium
TCCGGTAGAAAAGGATGTAATCTTCGGGAACAGAGACGGTCAGTAGCTTCCCAGGCAACTTTTAGCGTTTGAACAACAGCAATTCCATAGCATCGAGGGCGCCCACGTCTTTTGCCTGGCTTGGGCTCGTTGTCACGGCGTAGCCGACGAATAGCTGACTTACGGTGATAACCTGCGACCTGAGTGAATTCGTCCAGGATTCTCCCTTTCTCCTTTTTACTAACTCGCAAATACCGCCATCGTAATGCCTCAATGTATTCCCGTATGCTGCCTCGAGTCATCTTTTGCCTCCTCTTTTGGTAACATATTTTTTGAGGCAACGATACTACTTTCGGTAACAATAATTATGAGGCAATTAGGGGGCTTGACAAGGGCGGGGTAGTGTAGTAGATTTTTGCAACGTCGGCCGAAAATTAACCAATTTTTGAACGCAACCAACGGCTAGAGCAAAATAGGCTAGCCCATTTTACGAGGGGGGGGTAACATGCGGCTACCAAGCTTTACCCTGTTAAGACCGAGTACCATTGAAGAGGGGAGCGCGCTGCTCAGCGCCTACCAACAAGAGGCAAGGGTAGTTGCCGGTGGCACTGCCCTTGTTGTTGATTTAGGGCAGAGGTTAGTTACCCCTAAGTACGTCATCAGCCTTAAACATGTCTCGGGGCTTGATTATGTTGACTATAACCAAAAAGGCTTGAGAATCGGCGCCCTAGCCACCCTTGACCTTCTCAATACCTCGCCTCTTATTAGGAGCCTCTACCCCATTCTCTCCCAGGCAGCTGGGGAAATTGGTGTGCCCCAGGTTCGCAATATGGGCACCATTGGGGGTAATCTCTGCCTGGATACCAGGTGCATCTACTACAATCAATCCGATTTTTGGAGACAGGCCCGCACCCCTTGCCTCAAGAGGGGTGGGCATATCTGCCATGCCGTAAAGGGTAGCCAAGAGTGTTATGCGGTATGCCAGGCTGACCTTGCCTCAGTGTTAGTTGCCTTAGAGGCTAAGGTGAAACTACGGCGGCGGGGTGGGGAGAGGGTTATCCCGGTAAGCGAATTCTTTACCGGGAAGGGGGAGAAACCTCTGGCTATCCAGCCCGATGAGATTGTTAATGAGATTCAGCTGCCACCCCCGGCGAAAAATAGCGCCAGTAGCTACCAGAAGCTTAGAGTGCGTGAGGCAATAGATTTCCCCCTAGCCGCCGTTGCCGCAGTATTGGCGATGGATAAAGATAAGGTTTGCCGTAAAGCCAAGCTGGTTCTTGGTGCTGTTGCCCCTGCCCCGGTTGAGGCAAGCCAGGCAGAAAAGCTCCTTCAGGGGAAAAGAATTGATGACAGCTTAATTGAGGAAGCCGCCGAAGCCGTCTTTAAGACAGCACACCCGGTGGCTAATTTGAGTATTGACTACGGCTACCGGAGAAAGATGACCGGCGTGCTGGTAAAACGGGCAATAAAACAAGCGCTGGCAGGGTAGAGATGAAGGTCATCGTCGACTCCAATATGGCAATCTACGGGGTATTTGAGCCCCCCATCGAGTTAGAACTAAGGGCGGCAAGGACGACACTAAGAGAGTTACTAAAAGAACTATCTGTTCTCTGCCAGACAGTAGAGTTCGTCAGAGACAACGAATTAGGTAGCGATATTGGAACGGTATCAGTTAACGGTAAGGAATGTTACCAGCTTGATACTAAACTAGAAGACGGTGACAAAGTGATGGTCACGGTTGAGATAGCACCCTTAGGAGGAGGCTAAAACCACGATGGAAAAACTGACAATAAGGCTCAGGGTTAATGCCGAGGACAATGAGTTATCAGTGCCACCTAATAAGACATTACTTGAGGTTTTAAGAGAGGATTTAGGCTTGACCGGAGTGAAGGAAGGCTGTCAGGATGGAATCTGTGGCTCCTGCACCGTGCTTTTAGACGGCAAACCGGTTCGTTCCTGTCTCGTTCTCGCTGCCGAGGCTGAGGGTAAGGACATCCTTACCATTGAAGGTCTTGCCATCGGGGACAAACTCCACCCGATACAGGAAGCCTTTGTCAACTATGGTGGTATTCAGTGTGGTTTTTGCACCCCGGGAATGGTCCTCACCGCTAAGGCACTGCTTGACATTAATGCCAGACCCAGCGAGGCAGAGGTGAGGCGGGCAATCTCCGGAAATCTGTGTCGCTGTACCGGCTACGTTAAGATAGTAAAGTCGATAATGTCCGCGGCTCAGGGTGGGGCATAGAAAGGAGCTAAAGATGGCTGAGTATGCAGTAGTTGGCAAGAGAGTTCCCAGAATAGATTCAGTCGAAAAGGTCCGTGGTGAAGCCAAGTACACCGCTGACCTGACTCTTACCGGAATGCTCTACGGTAAGATTCTGCGTAGCCCCCACCCTCATGCCCGCATTCTCAATATTGATACCAGCCAAGCAGAAAAACTCCTTGGTGTTAAGGCAGTAGTTACTGGCAAAGGGGATGCCATCCGCTATGACTGGGGCGTTTTCCCCTATACCCGAGACTGGCAGCTATTCCCCATAGACAGAGTACGCTACATCGGGCAGGAGGTCGCCGCCGTGTCGGCAACTGACGAAGATATTGCCCAGGAAGCCCTGGGCCTGATTAAGGTAGAGTACGAGCCTTTACCGGCAGTTTTTGATCCGGAAGAAGCTATGAAGGAAGGGGCGCCGTTAATTCACGAGAATAAGCCAGGAAACATCTGTGTTCATATCAAGATAGATGCCGGCGAAGTGGATAAAGCCCTGGCGGAGGCTGACCTTGTCTTAGAGGGAAGCTTTAGAGGAGCAGAGGAGGACTACTGCCAGGGTGAACCCTACGCCGTCTTAGCCAGCTTTGACTCCACTGGCGTCGATATCTGGTGCCCCAGTGCCGGACCCCACATGAAGGCCCGACCCTTAAGCAGTGCGCTGGGGATACCAACCTCTAAGGTAAGGGTGCACCGCATCTATATCGGTGGTGCCTTCGGCGGAAGGTCTGAGATACAACCGGTGGATGTTATTGCCTGTCTGCTGTCCCGGAAGGCAAAGCGTCCGGTGAAAATTGTCTATACCCGTGAGGAAAACCGTAACTGCATCCGGCAACACGTGGGCTGGGCCACCCAACTGAAGATTGGCTTTAAGAAGGACGGCACCTGGACGGTGGGCGACTTTAAGACCATTGTTGATGGTGGGGCTTATGCCAGCACCGGTCCGATTGCGGTCTCCGTCCCCTATATGGAAATGGAAACGACCTACCCTCTGAAAAATCTCAGATACGATGGCTACCGGGTCTATACCAATAAGACCCCGCGAGGCATGCACCCCGAGCAGAACCGAGCCTTCCATGTTGCCGTTGAACAGCATCTTGATATGGCGGCAGAAAGACTGGGGATTGACCCGATGGAACTGAGGCTGAAAAATGCTATGACCTCAGGCTTTACCACCGCCACTGGGGCAAGGATAACCTCCTGCGGCTTTATCGAATGTGTCCAGAAGGCGGCCGAGGCAGCAAGGTGGAAGGAGAAGAGGGGAAAGCTACCGCCCGGGCAAGGCATTGGCATTGCCTGCGGCTCAGTCATGGTTGGCTTCCCAATGGGTATCCGGGGCGGTTCCTCAGCATTTATCAAGTTCAATGAAGACGGAGATGCCACCATTATTTCCGGAGTAGTCGATACCGGGGCGGGCAATGAAAGCATGGTGGTTCACATTGCTGCTGAAGAGTTGGGACTACCTATGGAGAACATAAAACTGGTCTCAGCTGATACGGGCATCTGCCCCCTGGATCAGGGAGCCTACTCTCAAACAGCCACCCTCATCTCCGGGGGAGCCGTTAAGGAAGCCGCCGCGGATGCCAAAAGGCAGCTCTTTGAGGTTGCCTCCAGGATGCTGGGAGCTAAGCCGGAGGAGTTAGAGGCTCACGCCGGGAATATCTATGTTAAGACTGACCCCAAGAGAAGCCAACCCATTCGCAGGGTGGTAATAAATGCCCTGGCGAATAACATCACGATTATGGGGCGAGGCTATCGCTGGCCCGATATAGATAACGACCGGGAATGGGTCACCAATCCCCGAGGGCAGTTTGCCACCACCTACTCCTACGGCTGTAGCATTGCTGAGGTTGAGGTGGACAAAGACACAGGAAAGGTAAAGGTGCTGAACATGATCGCCGCTCAGGACTGCGGCTACCCCATAAACCCCATGGCTCTGGAACAGCAGGTGGAAGGAGGCGCCTTCAGTTCCGGTATCCAACAGGGGCTCTTTGAAAAGATTCTTTGGGACAACGGACAAAATCTAAATGCTAGCTATCTTGATTACTGGTTCCCCACCGCCCTCGATGTCCCTAACATACAGACTGTCATCGTCACTACTAATGACCCCTACGGTCCTTTTGGTGCCAAGGAAGCTAGCCTAGCGGTCCGTATGTCCATGTTCGCTGCTGTCGCCAATGCTATTCACGAGGCTACCGGCATCTGGCTTAACGAAGCCCCCTTCACCCCGGAAAGGGTGCTTGAGGCGTTAGAAAAAAAGGGTAAATGAAGGTAGAAAAAATAGACCACATCTCTATTGCCGTCAAAAACCTAAAGAAGGCTCAGGAAACCTACGAGAAAGTTCTGGGGTTAAAGCTGCATTGTGTTTACCTTTTGACGAAAAGCCACGGCAGCTATTGGGTACTAGATACGCCTTTATCAACCACCCTAACGAACTTTGCGGGGTTCTTAGCGAGATAATAGATAAGGGAGACTAGGAGTCATCCCGGCTGAGGAGAGAAAATGGATTTTGCCTTTACCGCTGAGGAAGAGGCCTTTCAGAGGGAACTAAGAGCCTTCTTTGACAAGGAAATGCCACCTCATCTGAAACTGCCGGTGATGTTTTTTGCGGTGGATTTGGCCGACAAGAAGATACAGAAGCAATGGCGGGAAATGGCGCGTAAGCTGGGGGAGCGAGGGTGGCTTTCCCTCACCTGGCCCAAGGAATGGGGGGGGCGCGAAGGCACTCATGTCATGGAATTCATACTCATTGACCAACTGATGTATTACGGGGGGCTGGGCTATGATGTACAGGGAGTCGGCATGGTGGCGCCCCTACTTCTTACCTATGGCACTGATGAGCAGAAACGGCAGCATCTACCCGGTATTGCTAAGGGAGAGGTATTTTGGTGCCAGGGCTTCAGTGAACCCGATGCTGGCTCAGACTTAGCTTCACTCAAAATGCGGGCAATAAAGAATGGTAATGACTTTATCCTTAACGGGCAGAAAGTCTGGACGAGCCGGGCTCACCAAGCTGACTGGTGCCATCTCCTCGCCCGAACTAACCCTGATGTCCCAAAACACAAGGGTATTACCTATTTTCTGGTCGATATGCGCTCGCCGGGTATTACAATCAGACCACTAGATGGCATGTATGGCGGACAAAGTATGTGTGAAGTCTTCTTTGACAATGTCAGGGTGCCCCAGCAGAACATGATCGGGGGACTAGACGAGGGCTGGTCAATAACCTTATCATTATTAGATGTAGAGCGGGCCCTGTATATGGAGCAAGTTGGTGTCGGACGGCGAGTTCTGGAAATGCTAGTCGAGTATGCCAACGAGACGGGATTAGCTAGAGACCCCTTGGTAAGACAGAATTTGGCAGAGATGGCGACTGAAATCGAGGCCGCGCGCCTACTGGGTTATCGGGCTGCGTGGATGATTGACCGGGGAATGCCCATTCCCGGCGAGGGTTCCATGGCGAAAATAGTCGCCACCGAATGGGCGCAACGGTGGTCTAACGTCGGCATGGAACTGTTGGGGCTTTACGGTCAGCTGTCCGAGGATTCGGAGCTGGCACAGCTTGCTGGCAGAATCCAGCACTGGTATATCCGGTCATTCGGATTAACGATTACTGCCGGTACCTCCGAGGTTGAACGTATTGTTCTCGCGACAAGAGGACTAGGGCTGCCAAGAGGTTAGAAAGAGATGGAGTTTACCCTTACTGAAGAACAGTAAGTGCTAAAGAAGATAGCTCGTGATTTTCTAATGACCCAGTGCCCTGAAACAGTGGTTAGTGAGTTGAAGAGGATGAAAAGGGTTACTCACCCGAGATTTGGAAAGAAATGGCTGAGCTGAGGTGGATGGGACTCATGTTTCCTGAAAAATATGGCGGTTCCTCAGAAATGGAGAGAAACACTGCAGCCATTAGGGGTTTGGGGTTGCCAAGGCAATAAGGAGCTCCACAACTAAGATTTATGAGTCTCAAAACTTAGGAGGTGTGACAATGGATTTATCTCTGTCCAAAGAAGAGGAGATGCTTAAGAGAGCGGCTCGTGAGTTTTGTAAGAGGAACTGCTCCAAATCGTTAGTACAAGAAATGGAGAGGAATGAGAAAGGATATTCTCCGGAATTGTGGGGTGAGATGGCAAAACTTGGGTGGCTCGGCTGGTGTTTTCCCGAAGAATACGGGGGACTTGGGCAGAGTTTTATTGGCTTGATAGTTCTGATAGAAGAGTTTGGTCGAGCACTTATGCCTAGCCCGTTTTTCTCGACAGTTATCCTTAGCGGCCTATCTATCTTAGATATCGGAAGCGATGTACAGAAACGGGAGTACTTGCCTAAGATAGCCAGTGGTGAGGCAATCCTTACCTTAGCTTTGACCGAACCCAGTGCCGGATATGATGCTACTAGCGTCCGACTTAAGGCCACCGCAGATAAAGATGCCTATGTTCTAAATGGAACCAAGCTATTTGTCCCGGATGCTCACATCGCTGATTACATGCTGGTGGTAGCCAGGACTGATGAAAAATCCAAGGCTGAACAGGGGATTACCATATTTATTGTTGATGCCAAAACCCCGGGGATAAGCTGCCACCTCTTAAAGACTATCGCTGGTGATAAATTATGTAAGGTTAATTTTGACCGGGTAAAAGTGCCCCAAGAAAACATCCTTGGTAAGCTAGATAATGGCTGGGGGCAGGTGCAAAAGATAATAGAGCGGGCGGCAGTAGCTAAATGTTGCGAAGTGGTTGGTGCCATGCAGCAGGTACTGGAGATGACCGTTGACTATGCTAAGACCAGGGTGCAATTCGGGCGTCCCATTGGTAGCTTCCAGGCGATACAGCACCATTGTGCCAACATGGCAATTGATGTTGACAGTTCTCGGTTCATTACCTACCGAGCCGCCTGGATGTTAAGCCGGGGAATAGCCGGTACCAAAGAGGCGGCGATGGCTAAAGCCTGGACCTCAAGCGCCTACAGGCGGATAGCTCTTTTAAGCCATCAGGTTCACGGGGCGATGGGCTTTACCATGCACCACGACCTACAATTTTACACCCGCCGGGCCAAAGCCGCCGAGGTCAGCTTTGGTGATGCCAGCTTCCACCGAGAGAGAATCGCCCGGGAGATAGGGCTAAAGCTGGAATTTTGAGGGGGCATATTGACAAGCCCTGAAAAGCGAAATATCATGAAGGTAAGGCTGGTTGCTATGAGGGATAATCCCGGGGAAATGTCAGCTCTTTGATATGCTACCAATTTGAGGGTGTTTAAAAATAAGGGGGGAATTTGGGGATTTCTAACCGAAAATTGAAGCTGGGGGTGAAAAATGAATTATCGATAACAGAAAAGTTAAATCTGGACTCAAATCTGAGGCAAAATTAAACTTGAAAGGGGGTTAAAAATGGCTGAGAAACCAAAAGGAAGATTGTGGGAGATGATGGAGGACTATGCCGTTGGGACGCCGCCAGCGAGTTATAGGAGCACGCCAGAAGTCTATTTTACAGTAAATGGGATTTCCAACTGCTTGTATTATTACGCCATCGGAAGCATTGGATTCGCTCTGGCTGGCTTCATGATGGGGTGGGTAGCCACCCTCATTGCCGGCGTAGTAATAGCCACATTCGGCTGGTGGATGGCACGCTTTCAATGGCGTAGTGGGTATACCTATGAATTTCAGAGCCGGTTCTTCGGCTGGGGGCACTGGGGCTCTGTTATACCAGCACTAGCGTGCGCCCTGTTACTTTGGTCTTTCTACGTTATGGAGATGTACTGGATGGGGGCTGCCTTCGCCTATATATGGAAGGTGAATATATGGTCTATATATGTCCCCTTAGCTGTGGTAATTGGCCTGCTGGTTGTCTTTGGTCATAAGGTGATAGGCTGGTGGTCATATGCGGCGATACCGATAGGAGTAGGTGCTGCTATCTATATAATCGTTAAGTTGTATCTGTCCCCGGAATTCAGTTGGGCTGACACCTATGCTTTTGCCGCCAAGCCAATAATACCGGGCGGCTTTGCCGGTGCCTTAGGCTTTGCTATGATGGCAGTAGGCTTGGTCATCGGGCCTACCTTCGGCAACTACGGACGCTTCACCAAAACACCGACACAAGCGTCTTGGCTGGGACCTACCTACCTGATAATCGCTCACATAGCGATGCCACTGATTGGCTTTCTGCTGACATTCCCGCTGATAATAACCCTTACCCCCGTGGTCGGCGCTGAGCAAGCAGGAATGATGGCTTTTGAGACCTCAGTCCCCTTTGTTGTCGCCTTCGGGGCACTCGGTATTATAGTTGTGCTTGGCTGGCAGATGAACGTCCAATACGTTAATGTCCACCTGCCCTCATTAAGTCTCGCCGCCATTTACCAGGCTGCAACTCGTCGGTCAGTGCCACGCTGGGTATGGGTAATAGTGTGCAGTATTATACCCATGCTAATGCTATGGGGCGGATTGTTCGGCATAATGGTTGAGTGGGCTACTTGGACAGGTGCTGCCCTCCTAGGGACTGTTGTCATCTTCCCGGCTGACTATCTATGGCGAAGATGGAATGGCTACCCGACTGAATTTGCCTTTAAGGAAATAAGAGGTGTAAATCCGGTAGCCATAGTGACTTACTTTGTTGGATTTGCGATAGGGATTGTTCTATGGAAGTTCCCACAGCCGGCGGGGATAGCACCTATACCTTCCATAATCGGACCAGCTGCTACCTTCCTGCTCTACTGGTTGGGATGCTGGATAACCAAAGGGAAGTATCAGAAACCAGTAGGCGCTTAGACACTCGCTAGGCAGAATTAGAACCATTACCCCCTCCCGGTGAGGGAGGGGGTAATGGTGGAGTTCAAATGTCGGCATAGCTCATTACAGCTCTATCAAAGAAATCTGAGAGGAGAAAATTATGAAGTATGTTGTTGGTATAGATATTGGAGGAACATTTACTGACCTTGTCTGTCTGGATGAAGCCGGCAATATGACCATTGCTAAGGCACCATCGACTCCGGCTGACCCCGGGATAGCAGTGTTAGACGGTCTTACCCGTTTAGCCGGTAGATTTGGGAAAAGCCTAAAAGAGTTCCTGCCCAACTTGGTGCGCCTGAGCCACGGGACAACAGTGAGTACTAATACTGTCCTCACTTGGACGGGGGCAAAGGTGGGGCTACTTTGTACTAAGGGTTTCAGGGATATATTGGAGATACGCTTTGGCATAAGGGAGAATGTATACGATTATACAATCCCTCAACCTAAGCCATTGGTTCCGAGATATTTAAGGGTGCCGATTGAAGAGCGTTATAAGTGGAATGGCGAGGAGCTTGTCCCTTTGAATGAGGACGAGGTTCGGAAAGCGTGTAAATACCTTAAAGAGCAGGGGGTTGAGGCAGTAGCGATATGCTTCTTATGGTCGTTTAGATACCCGGACCATGAGAGACGAGCAGCGGATATTGTTAGGGAAGAGCTTCCCGATGTATATGTTTGTGCTTCAGTTGATATCCAGTCTGAGGTTCGTGAATACTGGCGGATGAGCACTACTGTGCTCAATGCTTATGTGGGGCCAGCCTTAAGTAGATATATGAAGCACCTGGTTGATGAACTGAACAACGCTGGCTTCAAGGGAGTGATGCTTATTACCCAATCAAACGCTGGCGTTATTTCGCCGGAGGTTGCTTCTGAGCAGGCGGTAAGGACTTTGCTTTCTGGTCCAGCTAGTGGACCGGGAGCGGGCTTATTTCTCGCTAAACCCCTAAAGATTAATAACCTCATAACTATTGACATGGGTGGCACCAGCTTTGATGTTTGTCTAGTTAAAGAAGGGCTACCTATGATGGCGGTAGCGAGTGCGGTGGGCGGAGTCTATCATTTAAGGCTGCCCCTGATAGATGTTAACACCATCGGTGCTGGTGGCGGCAGCATAGCTTGGCTTGACTCTCTTAAGGTGCTGCATGTTGGTCCGCGGAGCGCCGGGGCTGATCCGGGTCCGGTGTGCTATGGTAAGGGCTCTAAAGAGCCCACGATGACCGATGCCGACTTAGTGTTAGGTTACTTAAATCCCGGTTACTTCCTCGGAGGTGAGATAAAGCTTAACCCAGAACTGGCTAAGAAGGCAATCAAGGAGAAAATTGCCGACCCACTGGGCATGGACGTGGTAGAAGCCGCCAGATCAATAAAGGCAATATTAGACCACTCGATGGTTGATGGCATATCAACGGTTTCAGTGCAGCGTGGAGAGGACCCGAGGAGATACACCCTAGTAGTTGCCGGTGGAGCGGGACCAGTTCATGCCGCAAGCTTAGCCAAAGAGTTGCGTATTAGGCGCATAGTAATCCCCAGGTGGTCTTCTTGTTTCTGTGCCCTGGGTGGTGTCATAGCTGACATCAGACACGATTATGTAACCTCAATAATTTCTCTCACTAGTGCAATAGACCCGGCTATGCTGAGTGAGGCATACGTCAGGATGAAGGGAGCGGGTAATGAGACTCTGGAGAGGGAAGGGGTTAAGGCTGGGGATAGATATTTTAAGGGAAGCATAGATATGAGATACGAAGCTCAATACCACGAGATTGAGATACCTGTGAATGAGAGTGAGCTAACTAAAGGGGGAATACCCAAAATAGTTGATAGGTTCCATGATAGACATGAAGAGTTGTATGGTTACAGAGATGTAACTGATACTGAGATGATAAACCTGAGGCTGGCTGCCTGTGGCAAGGTAGTAACACCAGCCCGGAGGGAGCAGCCCTTTGTAACTAAGGACGCCAGTAAGCACGTGAAGATGACAAGAGATGTTTACTTTGCTGAAGACGGCGGGTTTGTCCCCACCCCCATCTATGACGGAGATACTATGGAAATTGGCAATCTGCTATACGGTCCGGCGGTTATTGAGCAGAGGAATACTACCATAGTTGTCCCACCCGGAGCTAAGTTAGAGGTGAATTCATACGGGGACTATGTGATGGAGTTGCCAGAATAAATAAATAGGAGGAAGAGAAAATGGCAGAAGAGAAAAGAGAATTACAGTTAAAGACACCCGCGGCTGATTTTGAGATTTTGGGTTCTAGTTTCTATACCATCGCTCAGGAGATGGGTGCAAATATAGAGAGAACCGCCAGAGCCCCCATCTTCTTCTCCGCCCATGATTTCGTTGTAGTTATTGCTAAGCCGAATGGTGACTTAATCACTCTGGCTGAGTATATTCCGGTTCTGGTTGGTGCTTGCCCCTTCGCCATCAAAGCAATAAATGAATATTATAAGGGCGACATCCACGAAGGAGATGTATTCTTGGTGAATGACCCTTATACCCTTGCTGGGGGAAACCAGCCGCCTGACTGGTGCATTGTCACCCCCGTTTTTTATAAGGGGGAGCAAATATTCACTGTTGCCGTAAAAGCCCACCAGGCTGATACCGGAGGCGCTGTTCCCGGCGGCTATAACCCTAACGCCTTAGATATCTGGGGCGAAACCGTGAGGATTCCACCAATAAGGATATACGAGCGTGGGAAAGAAAGAAGCGATGTTCTAAATCTGATTCTGACCAATGTTCGCCTCTATGACTTGCAGCGCAGTGACCTGCTGTGCATGACAGCGGCGACGAGGATAGGGGCAAGACGCTTGGCGGAGCTGGTAGATATGTGGGGGAAGGCAGCAATACAAACCTATATTGAGGATGTGTTTAACTATGCTGATTTTACGATGCGTGAGCAAGTAGATAAAATCACTGACGGAACCTATCACGCTGAGAACGTACCCCAGTACCCGGGAAGATTTAATGATGCATCCATAATCCAATGTGATATGACCATCAAAGGCAGTAATATGACGCTGGACTTCACCAAGTGCGGACCACAGGTGAGGGAATATGTCAATAGTACCATCGCCAATACCTATAGCTGCGTCTGGCTAACTCTATTGACATCCCTGGGTAAGAAGATAAGGCGTGAGTATCGCAATCAGGGCTGCTTTAGGATGCTTACCATCCTTACTAAACCAGGTACTATTCTCCACGCCACTCTTCCGGCTACTACAGGGAACGATACCAACTATACCGCCGCACAGATAATTGACGTTGTTGAGGCTTGTCTGGCTTTAGCGGTGCCTCGGGAGGTTTCCGCAGGCTGGGGTCATATACCTTACTGGGTGTTTAGTGGCATTGACCCAAGGCGAGGAAGAGGCTATGGCTCCCCCGATTTCCTATCCTGTGCTACTGGTGCTGGTGCCATATGGGGAGTGGATGGCTGGTCTACCAATGGTCCCCAGATTTGCAGCGGAACCTTATGGTATCCAGAAATAGAGGTAGCTGAATCCGTTTACCCCATAGTCTGGGAGAGATGGGAACTGGCACAGGATTCTGGCAGCCCGGGTAAATGGCGCGGCGGCTGGGGGGTTCACAATATTTGGGCGGCTGACTCCGACCCAGAACCAATCAATCTGGCTTATGCCCAGGAACCTTATGATTATCCCGTCATCCCTGCCATTGCCGGAGGTAAAATGCCAAAGCCAAATTCAAAGAGGCTTTTAATGAAGGACGGTCACTGGGAGACAGAAGAAGATACCCGACGCAAGGCACTCTTCCAACTGCACAGTGGTGATAAAGTTGTTGATTACAGTCAGGGTGGCTCTGGTGTTGGCGACCCCCTAGACCGAGACATAGACGCGGTGTGGGAAGACGTGAGAAACGAATTAGTCTCCATAAAAAGTGCTCGGGAGGACTATGGAGTAATAATAGACCCGGCGACCTTTCAGGTAGACCGGGAAGGAACAGAACGCCTGAGAAAGGAGCTTAAGAGAGCAAAA
>CAZJMM010000007.1:13104-19217 GCA_964547155.1 uncultured Dehalococcoidaceae bacterium
GGAGGTGAGCATTATGGCTGATTTATCAGTAACATTTGTGGGTAAAAAGCTGAGGAGCCCGGTTGGTGTTGCTTCCCATGCCTTGACAAACCCCGGACATGACCCTCAGGTTCTGGCTAATCACTTAAAGCGGTATGTGGATGCTGGCGCCGCATTTGTCTATACCGGGTTTATCAATCCTGAGCCTAAGCATCCCAAGGGGTTAGCCCCGGCTTACAAGTTTATGTCCATTCGCTCGCGAGAACCCTTTGCCATGGAGGGGCTGATTGTCGCCACTGATGCGCAGAGAATAATGATTCGCCTTGAGGAGGGGCTAGCCCTGATTGACCTTCTGAAAAAGACCTTACCTGCGGATGTGCCGGTTATTGCCAATATAATCGGTCCGGGTGCTGACTCCAAGGGCTGGGCACAGCATGCCAAGAAGATGGAGAATGCCGGGGCGGATATCATAGAGATGAACGTTTCCTGCCCGCTTCCAGCCGCAACGGCTGAGGCAGTCGGTGCCTACACCAAAGGAGAACTAAGCGAGGCGGCTGGTTGTCTCCTCGGCGATTCTCCTGCCCTTTTGACCCCTGTCGTTGAGGCAGTGGTAAAGGCAGTAAAAATTCCGGTAGGGGTAAAGCTGACTCCAGAGACCGGCTTCCCGAGACTGGTAGGCATTGCGGAATCAATTAAAAGATGTGGAGCCCGCTTCATTTCCGGAATAAATTCGCCACTAACCTGCTGTCCGCCCGACATTTACAATCAGGGCAAGGCGAAGTGGATCGGAATAGAAAACAATGTAATCTGTGCCGCGCTCGGACCGTGGGATAGATTCCTGTGCTATAGAAATTTGGCTACCATTTCCATGTTTGTGCCCGGCATTGAACTTACTGCCATCGGTGGATTGGTAGAGCCTGAGTATGTGGTGGAGACTATGATGCTGGGGGCTAGAATTTGCGAGTTCTCCTCCGGGCTTTTCTGGAGAGGAACCAAAATAATTGAGGATACCATTGACTTCCTACACAAGTATATGGCTCGGATGGGCTATAAGAGTGTGGAAGATTTCATCGGCTTGGGTATCAAGCATTTTAGGCCAATTGAAGAGATAGATTGGAGGATGGAGGATTTTGTCTCCACCGTAGATGACCTAAAGTGCATACGGTGTGGCGCATGTGCCACCAGTATATGTGAGGCTAGAACGCTGAAAGAAAATCCACTGCGTATTGAAGTGAATGAGGATATGTGTTACGGTTGTGGTTTATGTCAATCCATCTGCCCGGCATCTGCGGTAAGCATTATCGAAAAGAAGCACAAAGTCGTTGGGGTTAGTTTTTTGCCATCAAGATAAAACATAAATGCGGACTTTGTGTCGTCTCAAAATGATAAGGGGAGGAATCTAAGTAAGGTGAAGGTTAGCTAGGGTGAACTTCTCACCCTAGCTAATTAGTTAACCATATAGTTTGAGAGTGGCGAAGATACTACATAAAGCAAAGCTGGGGCAATTTCTAGAAGGGCTAAGACCGCAATATAAGGTTGTCGCTCCACTTCAGCAAGGGAACAAAAAAACGCTTGGTGACCTCGACCTCGCCCAATTAGAAGTAGGCTACAGTGGCAAATCGCGCTTTCCCCCCAAAGAATATCTTTTCCCGGAAAGTGAGACATTATTTACCTTTGAGATATCTGGGCAAGAGGAAACGGTCGTCATCAAAGAACATCTAAGTGAAACAAAGACGGTGATCTGGGGTATCAGACCATGCGATCTAAGTGGAATCAAGGTCCTAGACACAGTTTTTCTTTCAGATACCATTGACACCTACTATCAGGCGAGGAGATCAAATACTCTTCTCCTTGGTCTTAATTGCAACGAGGCAGAAAAGGCCTGTTTTTGTAGCTCTTTAGCTGCCGGACCATTTGCCCATGAAGGATTTGATCTTGTTTTCACTGACCTGACAGATGAGTTCTTGGTAGAAATTGGCAGCAAGGCAGGGGAAATGCTGATAAAAGAGGATACTGCCCTTTTCAGTAATGCCACCAGCAAGCATGAAGAAAACGCTAAGTTGCTGGAAGAAAAAGGCAAGAGTAGCTTTAAGACTTGGCTTGACATTAAAAAAGTAAAGGCAAAATTAACCAGTGCCTTTAACAGTCCCATCTGGGATGAGCAGGCAAGCAAATGTCGCATTTGCGGCACATGCTGCTTTGTTTGTCCCACCTGCCACTGCTTCAATATTGAGGATTTAAGAAGAAGTAAAAAATTAGTGCAAAGGATGAGGTATTGGGATTGCTGTCAGTTTAGCGGCTTTACTCAAATGGCTACCTACAACAGCCGAGCAAGCCAAGGGGACAGATGGCGTCATAAAATTTATCACAAATTTTCTTACATGCCAAGTAAATACAATGGGCTGACAGGATGTACAGGTTGTGGAAGATGTATTGATTTATGTCAGGGTAGCATCAATATAGTGGAGGTTTTGGGGAGGGTAGTAAATGGGTAGAAATGTCTACGCCCCTCACCTTGCAAGAATTAAGAGTGTTAGGGAAGAAGCGGAAGGAATAAAGAGCTTCAAGTTAGAATTTGAAGATAGTAAAATCGGGGGCTTATTTGACTACTGTCCTGGGCAATTTATAGAACTCACTGTCTTTGGTGTTGGGGAAGCCCCTTTTTCTATCACCTCTTCACCAGTGAACAAGGGCTATCTGGAGATAAGCGTTGCCGCAGTAGGTGAAGTTACCAGGGCACTGCATCTCAAAAAAGAAGAGGAACTAGTTGGAATAAGGGGACCTTATGGCAACGGATTCCCCTTTGACGAAGCGACGGATAGGGACATCCTAGTTATAGGTGGAGGTATTGGTCTTGCCCCTCTTCGCTCACTTATCAACCAGATATTTGCTTACAGAGATAGCTTCCACAAGATGACAATAATTCACGGGGCTGAAACACTACAGCGGCTCTGCTTCAGAGACGAACTCAAAATGTGGGGCAAGAAGAAGAATTGTAAAGTATTAGTCGGAGTAAGAAACTCACTGCCGAAAGTCGGGATTGATGTACGAAGAACTGCTGCTTTTATTAGTGGTCCTCCTATTATGGCCCAATTTGCTATTCAAGATCTTCTCAAAAGGGGGGTCGAGGAAGATAAGATTATCATCTCTATGGAAAGAAGGATGGAGTGCGGGCTGGGGAAATGTGGACATTGCAATATTGGAAGGGCTCATGTATGCCTAGATGGTCCCGTTTTTCGCTACCGTCAATTGAGAGAGTTAGAGGAAAACATTTAGAGATAACCGCGTGTGTTGCTAAGTAAATAATAGAGGGCCTTGGGCAGGTAACAATAGTAAACTAAGAGGTAGCCAAATATGAAAATCTTGCCGCTAAGAGCACACCATTTAATGTGCTTAACTATACCGAAAGCCGAATTTTACATACCTATCTCTAAAGAATTATTTATTAGTAAAGGCTATCCCGAGGCTTGGATAAAAGTTTGGCTAGGGCTTTATGAGACTGTTCGCTCAAATCCCGACCGAAAAATAAGGGTGGTGGTTGGTGAGCCTGATGATGCCTGTCTTTGTCCATGTGTACGCTGGGTTGACGGAAAATGCATATCGGCAATAGACTGGGCTGGCTGGGACAGAAAGGCAGCAAAGAGATTAAAGTTAGCCCATGGTGATGAAATTACAGTGAAAGCCATTATAGCCAGGATTGCTGAAGAAGTTACACCGGAAAAACCCTTTGAGCTTTGCCTCGAGGTTTGCCCAACAGAGTGTTGGGATAAATGTGCTGGTGTCTTAAGAGAAAGAAACTTACCATTCATCTAAAACAGCCTGTACAAGTTTTCAGACACCTCTTGACATTTTAATCCTTAAGTGCACAAAATCAGTCAGCGAGTAACTAATATTCTAGATAAATAAGGGGGTTGATAGCGATGATTATAGGAGATGCATTAAGAAGGACAGCAAAAGTTTATCCCGAAAAGGTGGCAGTTATTGACAAATTCGGAAAGTATTGGACGGTTGATTCCCGTTATACCTATCAAGAAGTTAGTGACAAGGTAAACCGTTTAGCCAACGGTTTGCTTTCCCTAGGACTCCAAAAGGGAGACCGGGTAGCCCTTTTTACTGCCACTAGAATGGGGTTCTATCTTGCACAGTTTGCCATCATGAAGGCTGGTTTAATATTCGCTCCTGTGAATGCTGTGTTCGGGGGCAAAAGTAGGGAGTTTCTCCATCTTATTCAAGATAGCGGTGCCAAGGCTATGATTGTGGATGCAGACCTTTTCCAAAACGAGGTGAAAGCGGTACAGGCGCAAATACCCGGAGTGAAATACTTTATTGGCATGGGTGAGGGACATGGTTGCCCCTACGATTGGGAGACTCTAATTAAAAACGGGGTGCCCACTGAACCCGAGGTCAAAATAGAGGATGATGACCTGGCTCTGTTACAGTATACTAGCGGTACTACTGGGCTACCTAAGGGGACGATGCTAACCCATAAGAATCTAAGTACTTCCGCCTACATCTGGTCTGCTGAGCTACGCGTTTTACCCCACTACAAGTTTTTGATTTCCATACCTTCTGCTACATCGGGGGCAATAGGTTTGCAAATTCTCTGTGTTCTCCGCGGCATGACGTTGGTGTTGAGTGACTTTAACCTCCCTAAAATCCTCACGATAATTCAAGATGAGCAGATAAATTCCACCATGTTTGCTCCGACGATGACAGCCAGGTTAGTCAGGCACCCCGATGCAAGAAAATATGATTATTCTAGTCTGAAGAGTATTATTACTTCAGCAGCTCCTATTTCAGCCGAACTGCTGAAGGAAGCCAGCAGTATATTTGGGGATGTCTATATCGAGCTCTTTGGCACCACGGAAACCGCCTTGTTAGGGACTTTTCTACAGCCTGAAGAGCGAGCCATAGAGGGTCCGTTATCCAAGAGGCTTACCTCCGTCGGCAAGGCGTGCCTAGGCTATGAAGTGAAAGTGGTAGATGATGAGGGCAATGAAGTTAAGCGTGGTCAAGTTGGGGAGCTATTAATCAGAGGCGACCCGGTGGCAAAGGGATACTGGAATATGCCTGATGCACCCGACTTCAAGGATGGGTGGTGGTACTCGGGGGATTTGGCTTTAGTTGATGAGGATGAGTATATTCACATCGTGGATAGAAAGAAGGACATGATTATCAGCGGCGGAGAAAACATCTACCCCCGAGAGATAGAGGATGTAATATCTACTCATCCCGGAGTTTTCCTCGTTGCAGTAATTGGTGTTCCTGACGACGAGTGGGGGGAAAGTGTAAAAGCGGTGGTTGTTCCCAAAGAGAGGGCTAAGCTTACTGAAGAGGAAATCATAGACTATTGCAAGGCAAGGCTTTCTTCCTACAAGAAGCCTCGCTCTGTAGATTTCGTTGACCTCTCTGAAATGCCTCTAATGGCAGGTGGCTACAAGGTATTAAAACGGGAGCTAAAGGACAGATACCGGAAGAAGTATATGGAGAAGAAGGGTAAAAAAATAGAGCGCTGGGGAGCAATATAGAAGGTGTCAGAAAACGACTATTACTAGAGTAAGCTTGGTATGTCAGCATTGGTTACGGAGATGGAAGTACAATTTCTCATTAAATATATGCCCTTCTCCATTCTCAAAGAAGAAGAGTACTGTCAACGAAATTGTGTACTACTTAGCCAGACTTATGGCACCAGCGGCAGTCATCGCTGCAGTAAGAGCTTTGATCAGTGTGGGTTTCCCAAAGGATTAAAAGAGGAAGCGGCTGTAGACGGATATCCGAGCATTCCTTAGGACAAGTTGAAAGGGCGTTGCCAGCCCACTATAGTTTTCTTGCTCTCACTGGCGTCAACCTAAGAAGTCAGGTTTGAGTCCAACCTTTAACTTGAATCTTGGAAGTAATCGACTTTAGTATTTGTTAAAATAAATGCGTAGCCGATGTCGCCAGTGAAGCTGATTGCCAAGAAGGGCTCTACTTTCCACGATTTTCCCTATTCCAGTCCCAGGCGGAAATGTTTCCATTGCTGGATTATTAATGTTACTCCACCCGGACCAAACCACTGTATACATCAGTGCCTCTATTGCTATGCTCGAGAGGCTATTTACTCCAACTTCTCTAAAGTTACTTTAATCTATAAT